>JARKSS010000428.1 GCA_029974175.1 Vicinamibacterales bacterium | reverse complement strand
GGCGAGCAGCGTCGGGAAGAGGTTCTCGAAGACGGCCACGTCCCACTGGCCGGCCGGCACCTCGGTGGGGCTGGCGGGATCGGTGGCCGGAGCGAGCGGGTTGTACTCGGGCGGCGGGAGGAAGGTCCGGTTCTGGCGGTGGCTGGCGTAAGCGATCCACTCGCCGCGCAGCGGGTGCCACCGCAGGTGGCTGTTCGGTTGATTGCCGGCGCCGGGCGGTGAGGGGACCTCGAGGTTCTCGGGAATGGGATGATGGCCATACAGGATCAACTGCCGGCCATCGGGTTTGACGAAACGCCGCTTGTACATAGCCCCCCGGGTCCGAGCCTCCAGCCTGGCCCCTGGCCCCCAGCCCCTAGATATTCGACCACCCCTGGCAGCCGTCCACCACCACGGCGGCGCCGCTCACCCAGCTCGCACGCGGCGACGCCAGGAACGCGACGACGTCGCCCACCTCGTCGGCACGCCCGAAGCGGCCGAAGGGCAGCTCGCGGCGCACGAACTCGGCCATCCCCTCGGGATCGGCCTGGACGCGCTTCCACCAGGATCCGCCGGGGAAGAGGATCGAACCCGGGCAGACACTGTTGACGCGGATGTGGAAGGGCGCAAGCTGGCGGGCCATCGACTTGCCGAGGCTGATCTCCGCCGCCTTGACGGCGTTGTAGGTCATACGTCCGCCCGCCTCGCGCCCGTAGATCGACGCGATCATGATGATGACGCCGCCGCCGCGCGCCTTCATCAGGGGGACGGCCAGCCGGCTGGCGCGGATGGCTGGATAGAGCGTCGCGTCGAATGCCTCCTGCCATTCGGCATCGGACGTCTCGACGATGCCGCTGCCCCTGGCGAGGCCGAGGTTGTTGACCAGGATGTCGAGGCCGCCGAAGCGCCGGACGGCCGCGTCGATCAGCTTCTCGACGCCGAGGGCGGTGGTGAGGTCGGCCTCGACGGCCAGCACGGCGTCAGGCGACGGGGCCAGGGCCGCCACCTCGCGGGCGGCCTCCTCCAGGGGGCCCGGCGTGCGCGCGCAAAGGCAGACCCTGCACCCCTCCGAGGCCAGGGCACGGGCGCTGGCGAGGCCAAGACCGCGGCTCGAGCCGGTGATCACGGCGACCTTGCCGGTCAGCTGCAGATCCATAGCCCTGCTAGCATAAAGCGTTCGGGACGATTTTCAATTTCCGCTGTCCCGGGTGGCAGCGGTGGAGGCCTCGGCATCCGTCCGCGAAGGCGCCGCTCGCGACGCTTGCGCGCCCCGGTCGCGTCAGCCGAGGAACTCGCCGAGCGCGGCGTTGAACGCGCCTGGCTGCTCCAGGTTCGACAGGTGGCCCGCCGACTCGAGCAGCACCAGGCGGGCGCCGGGGATCTCGCCCTGCATCCGGCGCGCGAGGTCGGGACCGGTGATGGCGTCCTCGGCGCCGGCCACGACGAGCGCCGGGCAGCGGAGGGCAGGAAGCAGGGGCGTGGAATCGGGCCGGCCCATCAGCCGGTGGATGGCGGCGCGGACGCCGTCGGCGGGCTGGCGCCGGCCGATCTCGCGCACCCGCGCCACCACGTCGGGACGCGTATCGAGCGTGGTCGCGCCGAGGAGCCGCGGCAGCATCCCCTCGACGATGGTTTCGACGCCGTCACGATCGAGCGTGCTCAGCATGGCCTGTCTCGACCGGCGCGCCTCGGCCGAGTCGGCGTCAGGCCGCGTGTCGGCGAGAACCAGCGCGCGAACCCGCTCGGGAGCCACCCGAAGGAGCGCGAAGGCGACATACCCGCCCATCGACAGGCCGCCGATGGCCGCCTGCGTCTCGCCGAGGTGGTCGAGGAGCGCCACCACGTCCCGCGCATCGTCCTCGAAGGTGGCCGAGGCCGGCACGGGGAACGAGCGGCCGAAGCCCGCCAAGTCGGGAGCGACGACACGCCACCCCGCCGGGGGTGCGGCCAGCTGCGGCTCCCACATCTCGGCCGAAAGCGGGAAAGCATGGACCAGGACGAGGGTCCCGCGTCGGGGTGCGGCCGGGGATTCGGCCTCGAGGTAGCTGACAAGGCGCCCGGCGCGTTCGAAGTGCTTTCGCATGCTCGCCATCCTGCAACGCTCGGACCGCGTACAAGCGGAGGGGCGGCCCCTGCCGCCCCAACAGTGCCCCTGGCCGCGGCACTAACTGCAACCGCTGGTACTGCCGCAGTTGATGCACTTGTAGCAGCTGCCGCTGCGGACCATGATGGCCCCGCAGGTCGAGCAGGGCGGCGCATCCTCCTGGTTCTGGATGGCCAGGCCGGGATTCTTCGCCGACCGGTCGGCCTCGAGGCCGAGCGGCGGCAGG
The DNA here is from genome assembly GCA_029974175.1 of Vicinamibacterales bacterium. GTDB lineage: Bacteria > Acidobacteriota > Vicinamibacteria > Vicinamibacterales > Fen-181 > JARKSS01. The sequence goes on along the minus strand of JARKSS010000428.1, from coordinate 4,129 downwards.
GTGAGCTGCCTTGGCCCCTCGTCGGTCGGCGGGGTCTCGCTCTGGTTCACACCCGCGTGGAACTGCGCCTCGGGCGAGAGGAACTTGGTCGCGAGCCAGCGGAACACGTAGTCCACGATCGACTTCGCGATCCGCACCTGCGGATTGCGGGTGATGCCCGACGGCTCGAAGCGCACGTGGCTGAACTTGTCCACCAGCACCTGCAGCGGCACCCCGTACTGCAGGGCGTAGGAGACGGCCTGCGCGAAGGCGTCTGCGAAGCCGGAAATCGTGGAGCCTTCCTTCGCCATCACGAGGAAGATCTCGCCCGGCGTCCCGTCCTCGAACAGCCCGACGGTGATGTACCCCTCGTGGCCGGCGATCTCGAACTTGTGGGTAATCGCCTGGCGCTCGTCGGGCAGCTTCCGGCGGACGGGGCGGGGCACCGCCTGGACGTCGGCGGGGGCCGCGCCGGCCCCTGCGTCGCGCGACGTGTTCAGCGGCTGGGTCCGCTTGCTGCCGTCGCGGTAGATCGAGATCGCCTTGACGCCCAGCCGCCAGGCCTCGATGTAGGCCTGCATGATCTCCTCGACGGTCGCCTCCTTCGGCACGTTGACCGTCTTCGAGATCGCGCCCGAGAGGAAGGGCTGCGTGGCGCCCATCATCCGGATGTGTCCGAGGTAGTGGATTGACCGGGTGCCGCGCGCCGGCTTGAAGGCGCAGTCGAAGACGGGCAGGTCCTTCTCCTTGAGGTACGGCGCCCCCTCGATCGTCTCCATCTCGTCCACGTAGGCGACGATCGCCTTCACCTGCTCGGGGGTGTAGCCGAGGCGGGTGAGCGCGAGCGGGATCGTCTGGTTGACGATCTTCATCAGGCCGCCGTCCACCAGCTTCTTGTACTTCACCAGGGCGATGTCGGGCTCGATCCCGGTGGTGTCGCAGTCCATCATGAAGCCGATGGTCCCGGTGGGGGCGAGCACCGTGGTCTGGGCGTTCCGGTATCCCGACTCCTCGCCCAGCTCGATGGCCTCGTCCCACGCCTGCTGGGCGCCCCGGTAGAGGGCCGGCGGCACGAGGGCGCGGCTGACGTCCTTGAGGGCGTCGCGGTGCTTCCGCATCACGCGGAGGAACGGCTCGCGGTTCTTGGGGAAGGCCGGGAACGGCCCGCCGTGGTCGCGCGCGATCCGGGCCGACTGGGCGTACGCCTCGCCGGTCATCAGCGCCGTGATGGCGGCGGCGTAGTGGCGCCCGGCGTCGCTGTCGTAGGGAAGGCCGCGCGCCATCAGCAGCGCGCCCAGGTTGGCGTAGCCGAGGCCGAGCGGCCGGTACTCCTTGCTGTTGCGCTCGATCGCCTTGGTCGGGTAGCTGGCGTTGTCGACGATGATCTCCTGCGCGGTGATGAGCGTGTCCACCGCCGCGCGGAACGCCTGCACGTCGAACTCGCCCGCCTCGTCCAGGAACTTCATCAGGTTGAGCGAGGCGAGGTTGCACGCCGAGTCGTTGAGGAACATGTACTCGGAGCAGGGGTTCGACGCGTTGATCCGGCCCGAGGCCGGGCAGGTGTGCCACTCGTTGATCGTGGTGTCGAACTGCATGCCCGGGTCGCCGCAGACGTGCGTCGCCTCGGCGATCATCCGCATCAGGTCGCGCGCCTTGTAGGTGCCCATCACGCGCCCGTCGGTGACCGCCCGCGTCTCCCAGGTCCCGTCGTCGAGCACCGCCCGCATGAAGTCGTCCGACACGCGGACGCTGTTGTTCGAGTTCTGGAAGAACACCGACGAGTACGCCGGGCCGGCGAACGAGCCGTCGTAGCCGGCGTCGATCAGCGCCCAGGCCTTCTTCTCCTCCTCCACCTTGCAGTTGATGAACTCGACGATGTCGGGGTGATCGGCGTTGAGGATCACCATCTTCGCGGCGCGCCGCGTCTTCCCGCCCGACTTGATGACACCGGCGAACGCGTCGTAGCCCTTCATGAACGAGACGGGGCCCGAGGCCGTGCCGCCGCCCGCCAGCGACTCCTTCGACGAGCGCAGCGTCGAGAAGTTGGTCCCGGTGCCCGACCCGAACTTGAAGAGCATCCCCTCGGTCTTGGCCAGCGTCAGGATCGAGTCGAGCGTGTCCTCGACCGAGTTGATGAAGCAGGCCGAGCACTGCGGTTGCTTCTCGATGCCGCAGTTGAACCACACCGGGCTGTTGAAGGACGCCATCTGGTGGACGAGCAGGTGGCGCAAATCGTCGTTGAAGGCCTGCAGGTCGTCCTCGGTGGCGAAGTAGCGGCCGGCGCGCGCCCAGGCGACGATCTGGTCGGTGACCCGCCCGATCAGCTGCCGCACGCTCGTCTCGCGCTCGGGCGTCCCGACGGCCCCGCGGAAGTACTTCGACACGACGATGTTGGTGGCCTGCTGCGACCAGAAGGCGGGCACCTCGACCCCCTTCTGCTCGAAGACCACCTCGCCCTTGTCGTTGGTGATGAGCGCCGAACGAAGTTCCCAGGCGATGTCCGCGAAGGGGTCGCGGCCCGACAACGCGAAGGATCGCGAGTAGGTGAGGCCAGGCGCGTCGTGCTCGACAACCTTCCGGGTAGCCGATCCCGTCTCCTGGGTCACGCCTCTCTGCATACCTTCCCTCCGACCGCGCCCCCGGGCCCCCGGGAAGCGTGCCACTCGCTAGCCGCCATTCTGGGTCTGCAGCGAGCGCTGGGAACGCTTCGCCGCCATGCGTCCGCCCGCGTCCGACGCATCGGAGAGCACCCGGGCAGGACAGCCACTATGGACGACGTTTGCCGTCCTTGTCAAGATCGGAGCTACAACATATTGTGCCTGGCTTTTAGGTCAGTCGCAATACATTGCGCTTCTGGCGAAAAACAGGCGTGTACCGCCCAGCTGGAGTATTCCGGTCCGGGTCTTCAGCCTGTTCCGGGCCTCCCGTCCCGGCCGGGTGCGCCGCGAGGCTGAGGGCGGATCCGAGGAAGGGTCCCGTGGAGGTTGCCCGGCCGGCAGCCGGCTATCGTCCGAGCAGCACCGAGGCGATGCCGGCCGCCTTCTCGGCCAGCTTGCCGGCGAACACGAGGTTGCGATCGCGAAGCGCCTCGCCGGCCTGCTCGATGAACCGCTTGGCCATGTCGTACTGCGCCTGGCCGTCCTGGCTGAGGGCGCCGTAATCCACGCGGTTCAGGTCGCCCGACGCCCGTTGGAGCTGCAGCCGGACCCGACGCTCGACCTCCCCGGGCGAGGTGGACATCACCGGCTCGAGCGCCTCGGCGGGGGCGGCGACGGCCGGCACGGCTGGCGCTTCGGCCGAGGGCGGCGGCGTCTCGGGCTTGGCCGTCCTCGACTCGGGGCGGGGCGCCGAGCGGCGTGCGGGCCGCGAGGTCGTCTCGCTGGGCTCGGGAAGCGGCTCGAGCGGGATCGGTTCGGGCTCGGGCGGCACGATGACGCGGGGCGGCGCGGGCGGCACCAGCAGCGGCGTCGCGTCGGGCTGCACCTGGGGGCGCGACTTCGCGCAGCCGGCCGTCAGCACCAGCGCCACGATCGTCGTCCCGATCCATCCTCGCATCGGGTTCATTATACGGCCCTCGTCACCGCGCGGCTGGTTCTGAATCGGGCCTGGCAGGGTTGCTGAACAAAGAAACCCGCAATGCAAACGGAAACACGGAGGATGAAAAAGGCGTGTTTCTGCATTCTCCCTTTTGCATTGTGCATTCAGGCCGCGTTCTTCAGCGGCCTGCTAGGCCTGCCTCAGCAGGATGCGGAACGTCGTGCCCCGTCCCTCGGTGGACTCGACCTCGATCTCGCCGTCGTGCATCTGCACGATGCGGTACACCATGGAAAGGCCGATCCCGCTGCCGCTGTCGCGCGTCGTGAAATAGAGGTCGAAGATTCGCTGCAGGTGTTCGGGCTTGATGCCGACACCGGTGTCCTCGAACCGCACCTCCACCCGCCGGCCTGGCAGCAGCGAAGCCGCGATCCGCAGCTGCCCGCCGTTCGGCATCGCCTGGCAGGCGTTGAGCGCGAGGTTCAGGAACGCCTGCCGCAGCATCGTCGCGTCGCCGCTGACTCGCGGGAGGCTGTCGAAGCCGGCGGTCGTCAGGGTCACGCCCGACTTGGCGCACTCGGGCTCGATGATCCGCACCACCTCGTCGATCACCGAG
>JARKSS010000427.1 GCA_029974175.1 Vicinamibacterales bacterium | reverse complement strand
CAGGCCGTCGCGCAGGAGGAGATCTACTTCTCCGCCGTCCACAACGTGCGCAACGTCCTGGTGTCGTACATCAACGCCGAGCAGGTGCGCATCGACATGTCGGCGTGGTACCTGACGGACCGCGAGGTGTCGCGCGCACTGATCAACCGGTTCAAGGCCGGCGTCCCGGTACGCCTGATCGGCGACCGGGGATCGATCTTCGAGATCGACCTGCTCACGAAGCGGGAGTTCTACTGGCTGGCGAGCCAGGGGCTGCCGATCCGCATCCGCTACAATCCGCGCTCGTTCCCCGAGATTGCCCACTGGAAGGCGACGATCTTCGTGGGGCAGGGTGTCGTCAGCTTCGGGTCGGCCAACTACACGCCGTTCGAGCTGGCTCCCTCCTCGTCCACCAACTACAAGGACGAGACCGTCCTGTTCACCGACGACCCGGCGCTGGTCGCCGCTTTCAAGACCCGGTTCGACCGGATGTGGAACGACACGACCCGCGAGGCGGAAAGCCGCATCGCCGGGCCTCCGTACTTCAAGAACTGGGACGATGCCTGCGCCGCCGAGGGGGCGCCGTGCGCCGACTACCGGACGACGTACCCGAACCCGGTGCCGATGGTGATCGACACGCGGCGGCTGGAGGGGGACGCGCCGATGCCGGCCGACATGGTCTGGGGGCAGGGCCCGTCGTTCAACAACCGCCTGGTCACCGAGAGCAACCGGGAGACCGCGCGCGTGGACATGGTGATCTACCGGCTCACCGTCCCGAACATCACGCAGGCGCTGCTCGCCCGGCACGAGGCAGGCGTGCCCGTGCGGTTGATCATCGAGCCCAACGAGTACCGGAATCGCAAGTGGCCCGAGTTCTGGCTGACCGCGGCGTACGTGGATCAACTGTGGGCGGCCGGCGTGCCGATCAAGCGCCGCGCGCACGCGGGCCTGACCCATATGAAGATGCTGGTGACGTCGCGGTACGCCACCAACGCCTCGGCCAACTTCGCCGCCAACTGGCAGCGCGACCACAACTACTTCGTGCCGGCGGCCACCAAGCCCGCCGTCTACGGCGCGATGGCCGACCGCTTCGACACGATGTGGAACGATACGACCGGGTTCGCGAACTTCACGCCGCTGCGCCCCGACGCGGCCACGCTTGCCGGCCCGGCCGACGGCGCCGGCAACGTGTCCACCACCCCTACGCTGACGTGGAACCGCGCGGCCTTCGCCACCAGCTACGACATCTACCTCGGCACCGCGTCGGGCTCGATGACGCGGGTGGCCAACGTGCCGGCGGCGCTCGTGCAGGATCCTCCGGCCACGTACTCGTGGAGGCCGTCCACACCGCTGCAGGCCGGCACGACCTATTACTGGCGCGTCGTCTCGCGGACCAACGCGACGGCCGTCGCGCCGTCGATTATCGCGACCTCCGCCACGCGATCGTTTACCACGTCGGGGATTGCGCCCGCCCAGCCGCCGGGCACGCCCTCGAGCCCCTCCCCCCCCAACGGGACGACCGGGGTGTCATCGAGCCCGACGCTCGCCTGGTCGGCGGTTGGGGCTGCCAGCTACCAGGTGCGCTTCGGCACCACCAACCCGCCGCCCAGTGCGGCGACGAACCTGTCGAGCGCCTCGTATGCGCCGGGGACTCTCGCGGCCGGCACGCGGTACTACTGGCAGGTGATTGCCGTCAACGCCGCGGGGAGCACCACCGGCCCGGTCTGGTCGTTCACGACCGCTTCGGGTTCGTCTCCCTCTCCGTTGCCGTCCCCGTGGGCGAGCCGTGACGTCGGCAGCGTGGGGGTGGCGGGGAGCGCCAGCCATTCGAGCGGCGTGTTCACCGTCCGCGGCGCGGGCGCCGATATCTGGGGCTCGGCCGACGGCTTCCACTTCGTCTACCAGCAGCTCTCGGGCGATCTCGTGCTGACGGCGCGGCTGGCCAGCATGCAGAACACGCACACCTACGCGAAGGCGGGCGTGATGCTTCGCAGCTCGCTTGCCGCCAACTCGGCGCACGTGATCCTCGACATGGTGCCGGGGGGCGGCATCGAGTTCATGCGCCGGGCGTCGAGTGGAGGCAGCACGGCGTACCTCGGCGGGACGACGGCCAGCCGGCCCGAGTGGCTGCGGCTCTCGCGTTCGGGCAGCACCATCTCGGCGTTCGTTTCGAACAACGGGAGCACGTGGACGCCGGTCGGTACCACCTCCATCGCCCTTGGATCGACAGTCTACGCCGGCCTCGTGGTGACGAGCCACACGACCTCGACGCTCAACACCGCGCAGTTCGACCAGGTGACGGTGACCGCGGGTTCGGCGCCGCCGGCTTCGGGCGGCGACATCGTGATCCACGCGAGCGACGTCGCCGCCGGCTCGGTGCACGGGGCGTGGAGCATCGGCGCCGACGCCCGATCGCCGAACGGCGTGGCCCTGGTCAGCACCGACACCGGCTTTGCGGCAACCGACGCGCCGCTGGCCAGCCCGGCGCACTACGTGGATGTCACGTTCAACGCCCCGGCCGGGACGCCCTACCGGGTGTGGCTGCGCCTCAAGGCGCTGAACAACTCGAAGTACAACGACGCGGTCTGGGTGCAGTTCTCCGACGCGCGGGTGAACGGCTCGCCGGCCTACGCGATCAACTCGACCTCGGGGCTGCTGGTGAACCTGGCGACCAGCGGCGCGGCCACCAGCCTGAACAACTGGGGATGGCAGAACGGTGCGTACTGGCTCTCGCAGGCGACGGCGGTCACCTTTGCCTCGACCGGCTCGCACACGATGCGGATCCAGCTGCGGGAGGACGGCGTGAGCTTCGACCAGATCGTGCTCAGCCCGTCGCGCTACTTCAACAACCCGCCTGGCGGGCCGACCAACGACGCGACGATTGTTCCCAAGTAGGGGCCGGGCTGGCCGAGGTTCAGGCAGCCCGGTCCGCGTGACGGCGGATCTTCTCGAGCGCGCGCGCCTCGAGTTGCCGCACGCGCTCGCGTGTGATCGAGAGGCGGCGGCCGATCTCCTCGAGGGTACGCTCCTCTCCGGTGCCGATGCCGTAGCGCAGGCGCAGGATCTCGCGCTCGCGTTCGGAGAGGACGTCGAGCGCCCGCTCGATCCGGTCGGCGAGGTCGCGTTCGAGGACGCGCGCCTCGGGCGACGGCAGCGACGGGTCCTCCAGCAGCGCCGCGAGTCCCGTTTCCTCGTCCTCGCCCACCGGCATGTCGAGCGAATAGGGGAGCCGGACGGCCTCGAGCAGCAGCTGCACCTTGCCCACGGGCATGTCCAGACGCGCAGCCAGCTCCTCGGGGGCCGGCTCGCGCCCCGTTTCCTCGCGCAGCTCGCGCTGCACCTTCGTCAGCCGGTTCAGCATCTCGATGACGTGGACCGGCAGCCGGATCGTCCGGCCGTAGTCGGCGACGGCGCGCGTGATGGCCTGCCGCACCCACCAGGTGGCGTAGGTGGCGAAGCGGAAACCGCGCCGGTACTGGAAGCGGTCAACCGCCTTCATCAGCCCCAGGTTGCCCTCCTGGATGAGGTCGAGCAGCGACAGCCCGCGGTTCTGGTAGCGCTTGGCGATCGAAACCACCAGCCGCAGGTTCGCCTCGAGCAACTCGCGCTTGGCGGCCACGATGCGCTCGTGGTGGCGGCCCGCCTCGAGGAGCCGCTCGCGGAACAGGGGCGCCGGCAGCCCGAGGTCGTCGTGCTGCGGCGCGGCGTCGGCGCGCGCGGCCTCGTCGGCCGGCTCGCTGTACGGCGCGTCCACCTGCATGCCGTGGCGGCGCGCCAGCTCGTTCACCCGCACCAGCAGTTCGTCCACGAACATCGGGCGCAGGGGGAGCCCCGCGATTCGCCGGGCGAGCAGCGCCTCGACACGCTCGAGGCGGCTCGCGTGGGCGGCCGAGGTGGCGTAGTACCGGCGGCACCGTTCGAGGCGCGCCGCCTGGGCGAGGGCCCGCATGACCGGTCGCACGCGCTCCTCGACCAGCTCGCCGCCGTCGGGGAACAACACCAATTCCGCCACCGAGGCTTCGCCCCGCCGCACGCGGTCGGCCAGCGCGAGCAGCGTGTCGAGGGCAGGTGGGATCTGCGCGAGCGCTCCCTGGAGCCCTGCCCGCGCTTCCTCGATCCGCCGTCCGAGTTCCGCTTCCTGCTCCGGCCGCAACAGCTTCCAGCGTGAGATCTGCCGCAGGTAGGCGCGCACGAGGTCCGGTTCTTCGTCCCCGCCGGCCTCCGCGGCCGCCTCGTGCGCCTCCACTTCGGCGGCCTGGACGCCGGCTTCTGCCCGTCGCTCTCCCTCGGCTTTCCTGGCTTCTTCGAGGTCCCCTTCCTCGGCTTCCTCCAGGTCATCGAGGTCCTCGTCCTCCCCGTCGCCGCCCTGCCCTCCGCCGGGAGGTCCGCCGGCCCCTTGCTGAAGCCCGACCCGGTCGAGTTCCATGGCCTCAGGGTCGTCCTCTTCGAGGAGCCGGCGGCGAACGCTCGCGATGTCGCGTGTTGCTCCCTCAGCGCCAAAGGTGAGGAAGGGAGGAGGGTCGGGCGTTGCGGAGGCCGCCACGCGGAGGGGCAGGCACACGTCAGCCAGCGGCACGAGCCCCCACTCACGGCTCCGGTAGCGCCAGTCGAGCAGGGCCACCTCGTGCGCAGCGTTGTTCCAGTCGATCAGCGACGAGCGGTCCCAGAGGGAACCCACTAGCGATCGTCCCTCCCCCGCCATCCCTTCACGAGGCCGGCGGCGAGGCCCAGAGCGGCCGCGCCCCCGACGACGGTCCACGGCCGTCCGGCAACACGACGGCGAACCGACACGGCGTTCCGCGCCCGCTGCTCGATGGCGCTGAGCTTGTCGTCGAGGCGCAACCGCGTTTGCTCAATTCGCTGCTCAATATGCTCGGGCTGGCTCAGCTTGTCTGACGCTTCACCCATTCGAGGTTCTCCTTCATCGTTCGCATCGTGCGCTCGGGCATCGGCCCTACCGATTTGAGGTTCGGCCACGCGACTGCCACCAGCACGCCGGTCGCAATCGCCAGCACACCGCCGACGATGGCGAAGCCGGCCCAGACGGGCATCACGAACAGCTGGCTGAGACCGCGTGCCAGGGCGATCAGCACGAACAGCGTCGCAAACAGCGCCGTGACGGCCGCGGCGCCGAGCTTCATCGCCGCCGACTTGGCGTTGACCACTTCCTGCCGGATCTCGGCCCGTGCGAGCGAGACTTCCTGCCGGAAGAGCTCTCGAACGTCGTTGATCGCGCCGCTCAGCAGGGCGGCGAACGACGCCTGGTCACGTTCCTCGGCCATTTCCTACCTCCACACGGCACGCCCGGCGAGGTACCCGGCGCCCAGCGCCAGCAGAACCGAGGCGATCGGCCGCCTCACGATGAACCGCTCGAGATCGGTCCGGATGTCCGCCAGGTCGTGCGTGTCGAAGTACCCGCCCGCGCGCTGCAGTCCGCGGCCGACCGCGTCTGCCGCGCCGACACGCCCGGTGACCGACGGCGATCGCAGCCGTTCCCCCAGGCTTCCCACCGCGGCCCCGATCCGACGGGTGGCCGTCGAACGGGGCGGTTCGGCGGGAAGGGACCCGGCGGGCGGAACGGCGGCGTCGAACGCTTTCCGGGTGGCCGTGTCGGGCGAGACAGTGGACTGTTCCATGAGATGCGCTCCTCGGCAGGAACGGCTTGCAGCCCTGATGCCAAGCGCCCGATCACGTCTTGTCGACCGGATCGGTTACTGTAGAACGCATGACCGACCTTCGACTCGATCCGATTCCCGGATACACGGCGTTTCCTGGCCCCGTGGTCCTTCTCATCCTCGACGGTGTCGGCCTGGGCCGGCGCGACGAGTCCGACGGCGTATTCCTCGCGTACACGCCGGCGCTCGACGCCCTGCTGGCCGAGCCGCTCTCGGCGAGGCTCAAGGCGCACGGCACCGCGGTAGGCCTGCCGTCAGACGACGACATGGGGAACTCCGAGGTGGGGCACAACGCGCTCGGCGCCGGGCGGGTGTTCGCGCAGGGGGCCCGCCTCGTGAACGAGGCGATCGCGGGCGGCGCGCTCTTCCAAGGGGCGTCGTGGCGTTCGGCGATTGCGCGGGGCCTGGCCGGCGGCACGCTGCACTTCATCGGCCTGCTCTCGGACGGCAACGTCCACAGCCACATCTCGCACCTCTTCGCGATGCTCGGCCGTGCGGCGGAGGAGGGCGTGCGGCGCGTGCGCGTGCACCCCCTGCTCGACGGCCGCGACGTGGGTGAGCGGAGCGCGCTGACCTATCTCGGCGCGCTCGAGGCCGAGCTGCAGCGCCTGAACGCGCGCGGCGTCGATTACCAGGTCGCATCGGGTGGTGGCCGGATGGTGACGACGATGGACCGGTACAACGCCAACTGGGGGGTTGTCGAGCGCGGGTGGAAGGCGCACGTGCTCGGCGTGGGCCGCCGCTTCGCCAGCGCACGCGAGGCGGTGGAGACCTACTACCGGGAAGACCCGGCCGCGACCGACCAGTACCTCGACAGCTTCGTGGTGGTCCGTGACGAGGCGCCCGTCGGTCCCATCCAGGACGGCGACGCGGTGATTTTCTTCAACTTCCGGGGCGACCGCGCGATCGAGATCTCGCGGGCCTTCGAGGAGCCCGACTTCGCCGAGTTCGACCGGGTGCGGGTGCCGGATGTCTTCTACGCCGGGCTGATGCAGTACGACGGTGACGCCCTCATCCCGAAGCACTTCCTGGTCGAGCCGCCCGCGATCGACCGGACGATCTCCCAGTACCTCTGCGCCGCCGGCGTGACTTCGTTTGCCATCTCCGAGACGCAGAAGTACGGGCACGTCACCTACTTCTGGAACGGGAACAACTCGGGGTACATCGACGAGCGGCTCGAACGCTACGAGGAGATCCCCTCCGACCGCGTGGTCTTCGACCAGCGGCCGTGGATGAAGGCGGCCGAGATCACCGACGCGACCATTGCCGCGATCCAGTCGGGGCGCTACAAGTTCATCCGGGTGAACTACGCCAACGGTGACATGGTGGGGCACACCGGCAACGTGCCGGCGATCCGGGTCGCGGTCGAGGCGGTCGACTTGGCGCTCCAGCGGGTGCTCCCGGCCGTGCGGGCGGCGGGGGGCGTGCTGGTGGTGACCGCCGATCACGGCAACGCCGACCAGATGTTCACCGAGAAGAAGGGAAGGCGCGAGCCGATGGTGGCTCACACCCTCAACCCCGTGCCCTTCGTCGTGAAGGATTTCTCCGGCACGAACCGGTGGTCGCTGGCGCCGCTCGACGGGGGCGGCCTGAGCAACGTGGCGGCCACGCTGCTGCTGCTGCTCGGCTACCAGAAGCCCTCCGACTACGACCCGTCGCTGCTGGCGCTCGAATAGGACGGATGACCATGCCCAACGAGATCGTTTTCGAAGTGTGTGTCGATTCGGTGGACGCGGCCGTGGCGGCCGAGCGGGGCGGCGCCCACCGCGTGGAGTTGTGCAGCGACCTGCTCGAGGGGGGGCTGACGCCCAGCCACGGCACGCTCGAGGTGGCGCGCAAGCGCCTCGGGATCAAGATCATGTCGATGGTCAGGCCGCGCGGCGGTGACTTCTGCTACTCGGAGGCCGAGTTCGACGTCATGCGGCACGACGTCGCCGCCGCGAAAGCGCTCGGGGCCGATGGCATCGTCCTCGGGCTGCTGAACCCCGACGGCACCGTGGACCGCAAGCGCACTGAGGAGCTGGTGGCGATCGCGCGGCCGCTGCCGGTCACCTTCCATCGCGCCTTCGACATGACGCGCGACCCCTTCGAGGCGCTCGACACCCTCATCGAGCTTGGCGTGGACCGCGTCCTGACCTCGGGCCAGGAGCCGACCGTGCTGGAGGGCATCGACCTCATCGCGGCGCTCGTCGAGCGGGCGGCGGGCCGCATCATCGTGATGCCCGGCGGGGGGATCACCGAGCGGACCGCCCCGAAGATCGTCCGGGCGTTGAAGGTAAGCGAGATGCACTTCGCGGCGCTCGAGCCCGAGAACGGGCGGATGCAGTACCGGAACCCGCGCGTCTACATGGGCGGCACCCTTCGGCCGCCGGAGTACACGCTGGAGGTCACCAGGCCGGAAGGCGTGGCCGCAATCATCGCCGCCGCGGCGGTGTGAGCGCCGTCACGTCTCTTGCGTACGTTCACCGCAGAGACGCAAAGGGCGCAGAGGGCTTGTCACGATCTGGGTCGTGTCACGCCGTGACGCGTCAGGCCGCAATCGGGATCACGTTCACCGCAGAGACGCGGAGACGCAGAGATTCTCGGAATGATCTGAGATCACTGCGTCTCTGCGGTTAACGTGGACAAGCCGCCAGGTCTGCTACGCGCGCATCGATGCAGAGGCACAGAGGTTTTCAGCACGATTCCAGATCTCTGCGTGCGCCTCCGTGCCTCTGCGCCTCTGTGGTGAACGTGGAGGGCACAAGTCCCGCGTCTGCTCTTACGGGCGTGCCGGCTGGATTCTTCCCCGGCACTCGCCCAAGCCGATCCGCCGGAATCCCTCGCGCTCGCAGTAGCCGGTGAGAACGACCTCGTCGCCGTCCTCGAGGAACCGCCGCACCTGGCCCGAGGGGAGCCGCAGCGGTTTGCGGCCGCCGAGCGTGGCCTCGAGCAGGCAGCCGCGCGCCTCCTCGTCCGGTCCCGACACCGTCCCGCTTGCCAGCAGGTCGCCGGGCCGCAGGTTGCACCCGTTGCTCGTGTGGTGGGCAATCATCTGCGCGAAGGTCCAGTAGAGATTCGCCAGGCGGCTTCGCGTCACACGCGCCGGTTCGAGTCCCTGCTCCCGCATCGCCTGCGACGACAGCCGGGCCTCGAGCGTCACGTCGAAGCCGCCGGGCGCGGGGCCCGGCTGCAGGTAGGGCAGCGGGGCGGGATCGCCGGGCGGCCGCGCAAAGGCGGGCACGCGAAACGGTGCCAGCGCCTCCAGCGTGACCACCCAGGGTGAGACGCTCGTCGCGAAGCTCTTCGCGAGGAACGGGCCAAGCGGCTGGTACTCCCACTGCTGGATGTCGCGGGCTGACCAGTCGTTCACCAGGCAGAGGCCGAACGCGTGCTCCTCGGCCCGGTCCACGGGCACGCGTCCACCCAGCACGTTGCCAGGGCCGATGAGCAGTCCCACCTCCAGTTCGAAGTCCAGCCGTGCCGATGGTCCGAATCGCGGTCCGGAGGCACCCTCGGGGCACGTCTGCCCAAATGGCCGAACGATGCCCGCGGGGCTGGCCACGATAGAGGAAACACGCCCGTGGTAGCCGATTGGCACGTGCTTGTAGTTGGGCAGCAGCGGGTTGTCGGGGCGGAACAGGCGTCCCACCCGCTCGGCATGGAACACCGACGCGTAGAAATCGGTGTAGTCGCCGACCGAGGCTGGCACCAGCATCTCGACGGCCTCGGCCGGCAGCAGGTGCACCTCGATCCGTTGCGGCGGCACAGGCGGCCTGGTGCCGAGCAGGTCCGCGAGGGCCCGGCGCAGTGCGCGCCGGTCGTCCGGGAGGCACGCCATCAGGGGGTTCAGCCAAGGGCCGTCGAGCGCCTCGAGCACCTCCGGCGGCACGCCGGCGAGCCACCCCTCGTCGCGGACGCCGGCCAGGTCGAGCGCGCGGTCGCCGATGGCCGCCAGCACCCGCGGTGGTCCGCCGCGCCGAGCCTGGCCCCATCCGAGGGGCAGGTTCTGCAGCGGGAAATCCGTGGACGGATCGTTCGCCGATTCCACCCAGCTCGTCCGGGCGGGATCGTGGGTGTCGTCGAGCAGGTTGGCGTCGGTCATGATGCGGGCGGCGTCGCTGTGAGCAGGCCCAGCGCCGCGAGGCCGTCGATCGGTTCGTCGAGCGAACAGGAGCCGAACCCGAGGGCGAACGCCCGGGCGTCGGCCAGCTCCGTCGTTGTCAGCGACTTGCCGCGCCAAGCCGCGCGTTGGTCGTCGAAGGAGAAGGCGGCCGGGTCGCGCTCGTCGAGCAGGGCCGCCGCCGTTCGCGCGTCAATCCGGTCGGCGCGGAGCAGCGCGGCCGCCATCAACAGGTTGACGAAGCCGTGCACGGCGGTGCGGGGGGCGCCGGTGCCGCCGCCAACTGGCCGGTCGGCCCGGATCGGGTGGTGAAGGCCGGCGGTGGCCTTGAAGGGCAGCCTGAGCCCCGCGCAGTACGCCAGCCAGGCGGCCAGGTGGCCGGGCGGCGGAAACGCCTCGAGGCTCGGGCCGCCGGCGCGAACCTTTGCACGGCCTCCCGACTCGGCCACCGCCTCGAGCAGCGCCAACGGAACCGGGTGGGCCGGCACCTCCACGAACAGTTCGAGCCCGCCCGCGTCTCGTGCCGCGGCGCGCGCCTCGTCTGGCGTCGCCGCTTTCACCTCGATCGCTTCCACGCGCGCCCGCCACGCGCCTTGGCTTCCATGGCGCTCGTTGAAGCGCAGGATGAGATCGACATCCGCCGCGACGGGGAGCGACGCAAGGGCGGTCAGCGGCCAGCGTCCCCGGCCTTCGCTGGCGGAGGCCTGCGTGACCGACGCGGGCGCGGCGGCGGCAAGCCCTTCGAGGTGTGCCGCCGGGATGACGAAACGGCCCAGCAGGCCACGGTGCGGTCCGGCGAGGTGGCGGCCGTAGGCGGTTGCGGCGGCGTCGACCGCGAGCGAGGCCGGGGGGAAAAGCCCCGCGTAGTCGATTGCCCCTGCCAGCAGCGCCGCGAGCGACGCGGCAGCGCCCTGCATCTACTCCTCGTACCAGGAGCGGTGGTACTCGGCGTCCTCGATCGTCAGGGCCTCCGTGCTGACGGCGAGCGGCCGGAAGGTGTCGAGCATCACCGCCAGCTCCGAGGTGCCCTTCTGGCCGATCGACGCCTCGGCGCGGCCCGGGTGCGGCCCGTGCGGCAGGCCGTCGGGGTGCAGCGTGATGGACCCGAACTCGATCCCCTTGCGGCTCATGAAGTCGGAGCTGACGTAGTAGAGAACCTCGTCGGACATCACGTTGGAGTGGTTGTAGGGCGCGGGCACCGCGTCCTCGCCGAAGTCGTACGGGCGCGGGCAGAACGAGCAGACGACGAAGCCGTCGCCCTCGAAGGTCTGGTGCACCGGCGGCGGGAGGTGGAACCGTCCCACGCGGGGCTCGAAGTCGTGGATGTTGAAGGCCCACGGGTAGTAGTACCCGTCCCACCCGACGACGTCGCACGGGTGGTGCGCCAGCGTCATTTCGACCAGCGTGTTGTCCCTCTTCACCACGAGGCGGAACTCACCGCGCTCGTCGCGCGGGTCGGCCCACTCCGGCCGCCGGATGTCTCGCTCGGAAAACGGGCTGTGCTCGAGGAGCTGCCCGAAGGCGTTGCGGTATCGCCCGGGGGTGCGCACGTAGCCGGCGCTCTCGATGACGAGCAGCGTGGACGGTCGCTGCTCCAAGCGGTAGCGATGGAGGATGCCGCGCGGGATCACCAGGTAGTCGCCCTCGCCGAACTTCAACGTCCCGAGCGGCGTTTCGAGCACGCCGGCCCCGTCGGTGACGTACGCGATCTCGTCACCCTGCGCGTTGCGGTAGAACGCCTCGTCGTCGGCCGACGCCCGGACGAGCGTGATGGCGACGTCGGCGTTGAAGATCAGCGGGACGCGGTCGAAGACGGGGCTGGGGCCGGTAGCCAGGCCGCCGGTCCTGAAGTGACGGTGCCGCAGCACCCGGTCGGGCTCGGCGCGCCAGTCGAGCGAGCGGATGGGCCGCACGCCCTTCAGCCGGGTGGGCGGGTGGATGTGGTACACGAGCGAGGCGGGGCCGGTGAAGCCCTCGTTGCCGATCAGCTCCTCGGTCCTGAGGCAGCCGCGCTCGTCGCGGAACGCCGTGTGCCGCTTGCGGGGCAGCTGGCCGAGGCGATGGTAGATGGGCATTTCCGCCTCCCTTCAGGCCGGGATGGCCGACGGGTCAGAGGTTGCCGCGCAGCGCCTGCTCGCGCTCGATGGCCTCGAACAGCGCCTTGAAGTTGCCCTTGCCGAACCCCCGGCTGCCCTTGCGCTCGATGATCTCGAAGAAGACGGTCGGGCGGTCCTGCACGGGGCGGGTGAAGAGCTGCAGCAGGTAACCCTCCTCGTCGCGATCGACCAGCACGCCGAGGCGCCGCAACTCGTCCACCGACTCGTCGATCGCGCCGACCCGGCTCGGGAGCAGGTCGTAGTAGCTGTCGGGCACGCGGAGGAACTCGACGCCGTTCTGCCGGAGGGCGTCCACGGTCGCGACGATGTCGGCCGCGAGCAGGGCGATGTGTTGCACGCCGGGCCCGCGGTAGTACTCGAGGTACTCGTCGATCTGGCTTTTCCTCCTGCCCGGTGCCGGTTCGTTCAGCGGGAACTTGATCGCCTGCGCGTCGTCGGCCATGACGACGCTCATCAGGGCGCTGTACTCGGTGGAGATGTCCTTGTCGTCGAAGCTGACGAACCGCTCGAACCCGAGGACGCGGTGGTACCAGTCGGCCCATGCGTTCATCTTGCCGAGCTCGACGTTGCCGACCGCGTGATCGATGCGCAGCAGGCCGATGTCGCGCCCCTCGACGCGCCGCTCCTGGTAGCCGGGGAGGAACGGCCCGCGGTAGCCCGCGTCCGAGATGAACGAGTGGATCGTGTCGCCGTAGGCCTTGATGGCGGCGCGGCGCACGCATCCGTTCCCGTCGCGCAGGTCGTGCGGCTCGAAGGCCGGCTCGGCGCCCCGGCTGACGGCTTCCTCGAACGCCCGGTCGGCATCGTCCACGTGGAAGGCGATGTCGCGCACCCCGTCGCCGTGGGCGAGGACGTGGGCGGCGGCCGGGTGGTCGGGGCCGAGCGCGGTGGTCAGCACCAGGCGGATCCTGCCCTGCGTCATCAGGTAGGATGTGTGATCGCGGCTGCCGGTCTCGAGGCCGGCGTAGGCGGCTTGCGAGAAGCCGAAGCCGAGCCGATAGAAGTACGCGGCCTGGCGGGCGTTGCCGACCCAGAACTCCACGTGGTGGATGCTCCGGAGGCGGAGCGGGTTCTGCTGCATGGGATGGGTGCCCCTGGAACTAAGGTGGCACAGGTGAGGCGCGGCCGGCAAGAGACGAAGGGGGATCGCGGCCTCCGCCAGCTCGAGCGGAGGCGGCAGGAGAGGCAATGTACATCGAGGAACCGCACGACCTCGGGCAGCAGGAAGCCATCGCGCGCATCGACAGCTTCCTCGAGGCCCTGATGCAGCAGCAGCCCCTGGGTGGCGTCACGATCAAGAACCCGGCCAAGCGCTGGGACGGCAACACGATGCACTTCTCGTTCACCGCCTCGAAGGGGTTCTTCGGGACGACGATTCGCGGACAGCTCCACGTCGAGGACAACCGGGTGGTGATGGATTCCGATCTGCCGGCGCTGGTGCGCAGCGTGGTTGGCGAGGACCGGATCCGCGAGGTGATCTCGCGCGAGCTGGGTCGCGTGCTGGGCGAGCCTCGCGGATGAGCGCCAAGCGGCTGTCGGGGAGGCGCGCCGCGCGCCGCGCTCCGGCCAGGCCCGAGTGCCCCATCAACCGGTGGCTCGAGGTCGAGGGATCGCCCTCGCCGCTCGGCGCCACCTACCTCCCGGACGCCGACGCCTGGAACTTCGCGGTCTATTCCAAGCATGCGACCGCGGTCACGCTGCTGCTCTACGGCCCCACCGACTGCGCGCGCCCCCTGTTGACGGTGGAGTTCGACTACCTGCGCAACAAGTCGGGGCGCGTCTGGCACTGCCGCCTGCCGGCGGCGCAGGTGCGGGGCGCCAAGTACTACGCGTACAAGGTGGACGGGCCGTTGGACCCGGCCTCGGGCCAGCGGTTCGACCCCGACAAGATCCTGCTCGATCCCTACGCGCGGGCGGTGTTCTTTCCGCCCGGCTTCAGCCGCGAGGCGGCCATGCGCCCCGGCCCGAACGCGGGGCGCGCGCCGCTCGGCGTGCTCGGGCCGCTCCCGCCGCCCAACGGAGATCCCGAGTGGGACTGCCGCCCCCGGCACGCCTGGGACACGGTGATCTACGAGATGCACGTGCGCGGCTTCACGCGGCGCGCGAACTCCGGGGTGGCCCCCGAGCGCCGCGGCACCTTCGCCGGCGTGATCGACAAGATCCCGTACCTGCTGGATCTCGGTGTCACGGCGGTGGAGCTGCTGCCCGTCTTCCAGCGCGATCCCCAGGAGAACAACTACTGGGGTTACATGCCGCTCAACTTCTTCGCACCGCACTACCAGTACTCGGCGGTCGGCACGCCCGAGGGGGCGGTGGAGGAGATGGCGGCGATGGTGCGCGCGCTCCACGAGGTGGGCATCGAGGTCATCCTCGACGTTGTCTACAACCACACCGTCGAGGGGGACGAGCGCGGGCCGACCTACTCCTACCGCGGCCTGGACAACTCGACCTACTACCTGCTCCGGCAGGAAGACCGCTCGCAGTACCGGAACGACACGGGCACCGGGAACGTGTTCCACACCGCGAACCTCGCCGTCAGGAAGATGGTGGTCGAGAGCATGCGGTTCTGGGTGCGGCAGATGCACGTGGACGGCTTCCGCTTCGACCTCGCGTCGATCTTCACCCGCCGCACCGACGGCTCGATCGACCTCCAGGATCCGCCGATGATCTCGGCGATCGACACCGATCCCGACTTTGCGAACATCCGCCTGATCGCCGAGGCGTGGGACCTGCACAGCTACCAGCTGGGGCGCCGCTTCCCGGGCGTCGAGTGGCTGCAGTGGAACGACACCTTCCGGGACGACGTGCGGGCCTTCGTGCGCGGCGACGAGGGCTTCGTCGGCCGGCTCGCGACGCGCCTCTACGGCTCGAGCGACCAGTTCCCCGACGAGCGGCTCGATGCCTACCACGCGTACCAGAGCGTCAACCTGGTCACCTCCCACGACGGCTTCTGCCTGTACGACCTGGTGTCGTACAACCGCAAGCACAACCTCGCCAACGGCGAGGAGAACCGTGACGGCACCGACTACAACCTGAGCTGGAACTGCGGCTGGGAGGGGGATATCGGGGCGCCGCCGGAGGTGATCGCGCTGCGGAAGCAGCAGGTCCTCAACTTCTGCTGCCTGCTGTTCCTCGCCAACGGCACGCCGATGTTCTGCGCCGGCGACGAGTTCCTCCAGACCCAGGGCGGCAACAACAACCCGTACACCCAGGACAACGAGACGACCTGGCTCGACTGGGACCTTCTCGAGAAGAACGCGGACATCTTCCGCTTCTTCAAGATGATGATCGCCTTCCGCAAGGCCCATCCCTCGATTGGCCGCAGCC
>JARKSS010000423.1 GCA_029974175.1 Vicinamibacterales bacterium | reverse complement strand
TGACCCTCACCGAGGCCGGCAGCAAGCGGCGCGCCTCGCTGCACCTCGTGGCCTCGCGCGAGGCCCTTCGCCGGCTCGACCCCGGCGGCATCGACGTGCTGGCCGCCTCGCCGGCCGAATTCGCCGCTGCGCTCCGCTCGGCCAACCACACGCTGAAGCGCAGCCTGACCGACCCGCGCCTGTTCAGCGGCATCGGCAACGCCTACTCCGACGAGATCCTGCATGCCGCCCGGCTCTCGCCGCTTCAGCTGACGCGCAACCTGGACGACGCGGAGGTGACGCGGCTGCACGAGGCGACGCGGCGGGTGCTCGGGGAATGGATCGATCGCCTCCGTGCGGCGTACGGCGACGGCTTTCCCGAGAAGGTGACCGCCTTCCGCGAGGGGATGGCCGTGCACGGCCGTTTCGGCCAGCCCTGCCCGATGTGCGGATCGCCCGTGCAGCGGATCGTCTACGCCGAGAACGAGGCGAACTACTGCGCGCGCTGCCAGACCGGCGGGCGGCTGCTGGCCGACCGGGCACTCTCGCGGCTGCTGCGCGACGACTGGCCCAGGCGGCTCGACGAGTAGGCACCGCAACCGGGACCATCCTGCCGTGACGTCCGCTGACCCCGTAGACAAGTGAGTGAGTATTTACTAACATGGCCTCCATGGCCAAGAGGCGGGCTGCGCGGCGCCGCATGTCGGCGGACGACCGGCGCGCGCAGTTGATCGACGTCGCGCTCGATGTCTTCTCCCGCAAGGGGTTCGTGGGGGCGACCACCAAGGAGATTGCCGCCGAGGCCGGCGTGGCCGAGGCGATCAGCTTCCGCCACTTCCCCTCAAAGGAGGCCCTGTACGCCGCCGTCCTCGATTCGCGTCTCGCCTCGCCCGACGAACAGCGGCGCCAGGCCGAGATCGAGGCGCTGATGGAGCGCGGCGACGACGAGGGCGTGATTCGATCGCTGCTCGGCACCATCTGCGCGCGCTATGCCCGCGACACGCGCTTCGAGCGGGTCGTGCTGTTCGCCGCGCTGGAAGGCCACAAGGCCGGGCTCGCCCAGCTGGGCGACCTGAACCGCCGGCCGCAGCCGCGGGCCATCCGCGACTACATCGAACGCCGGCAGAAGGCCGGAGCCCTCATCCCGGGCCACCCGTGGGCGCTGCTGATCGCCGTCCTCGGCATGGCCCACCTGTACGGGACCCTGACTCACATCTTCGGTATGCCCTTCCCGCGCGAGGCGGACGAGGAGGTGGTGGACCTCTTCACCCGCGTCGCCGTGGGCGGGGTCGTGCGCGGCAAGTCCGCCAGCTCAAGGAAGGCCTGTCAATGAAGCGGTTCGTCTTCCCAGTCGTCCTTCTCGCGATCACCGCGGCCTGCGGCAAGGGGTCGCCCGGCGCCGCCCCGCCGCCCCGCGTTCCCGAGGTTGGTGTGGCCGCCGTCCGCTCGGGGAAAGTCACCCTGACCACCGAGCTGCCCGGCCGAACGGCCGCCTACCTCATGGCCGATGTCCGCCCGCAGGTGAACGGGATCATCCAGCGGCGGACGTTCGCAGAGGGAGCCGACGTCAAGGCCGGGGCGCTGCTCTACCAGATCGACCCCGCCCCGTACCAGGCCGCTTACGACCAGGCCGTGGCCGCCCTTGCCGTGGCCGAGAGCGCCGTCCCGGCGCTTCGCTCGCGCGTCGAGCGCATGAAGGAGGTGCTCGCCATCAACGCCGTCGGCCAGCAGGACTACGACGACGCCGTCGCGGCCCTCGAGAAGGCCGAGGCCAACGTGCTGGCGGCGAAGGCCGCCGTCGCGGCCGCGCGCGTCAACCTCGACTACACACCGGTGAAGTCGCCGATCTCAGGCCGCATCGGCCGGTCGAACGTCACCGTCGGCGCCCTGGTGACCGCCTACCAGCCCACGCCGCTCGCGGTGGTGCAGCAGCTGGATCCGATCTACGTGGACGTCACCCAGGCCAGCGCCGACATCCTGCGTCTCACTCGGACGATCCAGAGCGGCCAGCTGAAGCCGGGCGGCGCGCAGGAGCGAAAGGTGAGGCTGCTGCTCGAGGATGGCACGCCGTACCCGGAGGAAGGCACGTTGCAGTTCCGCGACGTGACGGTGGACCCGACGACCGGCTCGGTCATCATGCGCATGGTCTTCCCGAACCCGCGGCGGATGCTGCTGCCCGGCATGTACGTCCGGGCGATCGTCGAGGAAGGCGTGAACGAGCAGGCCATCCTGGTGCCGCAGCAGGGGGTGACCCGCAACGCGAAGGGCGAGGCGATTGCGCTGGTGGTCAACGGCGCCGGCCGCGTCGAGCAGCGGATCATCGAGGTGGACCGCGCCATCGGTTCCGAATGGGTCGTGACCTCGGGCCTGGCGCCCGGCGACCGCGTCATCGTCGAGGGCCAGGACCAGGTGAGGGACGGCGTCCAGGTGCGGACCGCCGAGGTACCGCTCGGGCCGGGCGCGGCGCCCGGCGTGGTTCCGGCCAGCGCCGCGCCGGCGGGGAAGTAGGAGGTGGCGATGTCGCACTTCTTCCTGAAGCGGCCCGTCTTCGCCTGGGTCATCGCCATCGGCCTGATGCTGGCCGGCGGCCTGGCCATCTACAACCTCCCGATCTCGCAGTACCCGCCGATCGCCCCGCCCTCGATCGCGATCCGCACGTCGTACCCGGGGGCCTCGGCCGAGACGGTCGAGAACACGATCATCCAGATGATCGAGACCGTCATGACCGGCCTCGACCACATGATCTACATGCGGTCATCGGCCGACTCGGCGGGCTCGGGCTCGGTGGAGCTGACGTTTGCGCCCGGCACCGACCCCGACATCGCCTGGTCGAAGGTGCAGAACAAGCTCCAGCTGGCCCTGCCGTCGCTGCCCGACGTGGTGAAGTCGCGCGGCGTCACCGTGGCCAAGTCCACCCGCAACTACCTCCTCATCATCGGGTTGACGACCGAGGACGGCAGCATGTCGCAGGAGGACCTGAACGACTACGCCGTGTCGCAGCTGCAGGCGCCGATCGGGCGCGTCGAGGGCGTGGGCGAGGTCGAGGTCTTCGGCAGCGGCTACTCGATGCGCATCTGGCTCGACCCCGACAAGCTCGCGAAGTACGGCATGACGATCGACGACGTCGTGTCGGCCGTCCGGACCTACAACGTGGAGGTGTCGGCGGGCCAGCTGGGGGGCGCCCCCGCGCTGCCCGGCCAGCGGCTGAACGCCTCGATCCTCGTCCAGTCGCTGCTCGTGACACCGCAGGAGTTTGCCGCCGTCCCGCTGCGGATGAACCCCGACGGTTCGGTGGTGCGGGTGTCGGACGTCGGGTGGACGCAGTTGGGCAACGAGGTGCCCGATATCCAGGGGCGCTTCAACGGCCACCCGATGAGCGGCATGGCGGTCCGCATGGAGGCCGGCGCGAACGCCCTCGAGACCGCCAACCGCATCAAGGCCACGCTGGAGGAGCTGTCGCGCTTCTTCCCCCCGGGCATGAAGGTCGTCTACCCGTACGACACGACGCCCTTCATCAAGGTGGCGATCGGCGAGGTCGTCAAGACGCTGTTCGAGGCGATCGTCCTGGTCTTCCTCGTGATGTTCCTGTTCCTCGGCAACCTGCGGGCCACGCTGATCCCCACCATCGCCGTCCCCGTGGTGATCCTCGGCACCTTCGCCGTGCTCGGCCTGCTCGGCTTCTCCATCAACATGCTCACGATGTTCGCGATGGTGCTCGCGATCGGGCTGCTGGTGGACGACGCCATCGTCGTGGTCGAGAACGTCGAGCGGGTGATGAGCGAGGAGGGGCTGCCGCCGTGGGAGGCGACGCGCAAGTCGATGGGGGAGATCAGCAGCGCGCTGGTCGGCATCGGCCTGGTGCTCTCGGCGGTCTTCGCCCCGATGATCTTCTTCCAGGGATCCACGGGCGTCATCTACCGGCAGTTCTCGGCGACCATCATCGCCTCGATGCTGCTCTCGGTGGTGGTGGCCTTGATCCTCACCCCGGTGCTGTGCGCGCAGCTGCTGAAACCGGTCGAGAAGGGGCACGAGGCGGCCGAGACGGGCTTCCGCCTGCTGCGCCCGTTCTTCCTGGCGTTCGACCGGGCGTTCTTCCGCACCCGCGACGCCTACGCCCGGTTCGTGACCCGCATCCTCGGGCGGAAGAAACGCTACCTGGCGGCGTTCGCCGCGGTGGTGGCGGTGATGGCGGTGCTCTACGCGCGGATGCCCACGTCCTATCTCCCCGACGAGGACCAGGGCACCGTGCTGACGATGGTGCAGCTGCCGGTCGGCTCCACGCTGGAGCAGACCCGGTCGGTCATGGACGTGCTCCAGAACTACTACCGGACCGAGCATGCCGACGCCGTCGAGGCCGTCATGGCGATGAGCGGCGTCGGCTTCGCGGGGCGCGGGCAGAACCAGGGCATGATGTACGTGAAGCTGAAGGACTGGGACCTGCGCAACCGCCCCGAGCTGCGGGCGCCGGCCGTGGCCGCGAAGGCGATGGCCGCCCTGTCGAACCTTCGCGCCACCATCTTCCCGATCATTCCCCCGCCCATACCCGAGCTGGGCACCGCCACCGGCTTCGACCTGATGCTCCAGGACCGCGGCGGCCTCGGCCACGAGAAGCTGATCGCGGCGCAGAACCAGCTGCTGATGATGGCGGCCCAGGACCCGCGGCTGGCGCGGGTGAGGCCCCTCGGGATGCCCGACGCCCCGATGTACAAGGTGGACATCGACTGGCAGAAGGCCGGCGCCCTCGGCGTTCCCATCAGCCAGGCGCAGAGCTACCTGTCGGGGGCGTTGGGCGGCGCGTACATCGGCAACTTCGTGCAGGGCGGGCGCGTGAAGCGCGTGTACGCCCAGGCCGACGCCAGGTTCCGGATGCTGCCGGAAGACCTCTCGCACCTGTGGCTGAAGAACCGGAGCGGCGAGCTGGTGCCGCTCTCGGCCGTCGCCTCGGGGCGCTGGGTGCACGGGCCGGCGAAGCTCGATCGGTACAACAGCTTCCCCGCGGTGAACATCCAGGGCGAGGCCGCCCCGGGGTACTCCACCGGCGAGGCGATGCAGGCGATCGAGGAGATCATCCAGAAGCTGCCGGCGGGCATCGGCCACGAGTGGACCGGCGTGTCGTACCAGCAGCGGGCTGCCGAGTCGCAGACGGGGCTGCTCTACGCGTTCTCGGTGCTGGCGATCTTCCTCGTGCTGGCCGCGTTGTACGAGAGCTGGACGGTGCCGATCACCGTCCTCTTCGCGCTGCCGCTCGGCGTCATCGGCGGGGTTATCGCCTCCTCGCTGCGCGGGATGCCCAACGACGTCTACTTTCAGATCGGCCTGCTGACCGTGCTGGGCCTCACGACCAAGAACGCGATCCTGATTGTGCAGTTCGCCAAGGCGCGGATCGAGGAGGAGGGCATGGGCCTGATCGAGGCGACCATCGAGGCCGCCAGGCTCCGGCTGCGCCCGATCGTGATGACCTCGCTGGCGTTCGGCTTCGGCGTGCTGCCGCTGGCGCTCGCGCGCGGCGCCGGGGCCGGCGCGATGAAGGCCATCGGCACCAGCGTGCTGGGCGGGATGGTGACCGGCACCTTCCTGGCGATCTTCTTCATCCCGATCTTCTTCGTGATCATCGTCAAGGTCTTCGGGAGCAAGCGTAAGCGCGTGGAGGCGGCGCGTCTCGAGCCGGCCCTCGACGGCGTGGAGGGGAACTGACATGCGGGCAGAACGGATCCTCGCGGCTCTTGCCGCGCTGACGCTGGCGAGCGGCTGCTCGTTGGCCCCGAAGTACGCCCGCCCCGCGGCGCCCGTCCCCCCCGAGCTGCCGGCCCCCGTCGTGGCCGATCCGGCCGACAAGGTGCCGCCGATCGCGCCGTGGCGCGAGTTCGTCGCCGACGAGCGGTTGCGGGCAGTGGTCGCGATGACGCTGGCGAACAACCGGGACCTTCGGACCGCGGTGCTGAACGCCGAACGCGTGGGCGCCCTCTACCGGATCCGGCGTGCCGAGCTCTACCCGTCGATCGGGGCTTCCGCGGGCGTGGAGGTTTCGCACGTGCCCGACAGCGTGGCGGGGGAGGGCGGCGGCTACACGTCGCACCCCTACACGCTGAGCGTCGGCTTCACCTCGTGGGAGCTGGACCTGTTCGGCCGCATCCGCAGCCTCAAGGAACAAGCCCTGAACGAGTACCTGGCGGCGCAGCAGGTGGCCTCGGCCACGCAGACCTCGTTGATCGCGGCAACGGCGAGCACCTACCTGGCGCTGGCGGCCGATGCCGAGCAGAAGCGGCTCGCCGAGGCCACGCTCGCGGCGCAGCGGCAGACGCTGGAGATGATCCAGAAGAGCCGCGAGGTGGGTGTGGCGTCGGACCTCGACGTCCGCCAGGCGCAAACGCAGGTGGAGACTGC
>JARKSS010000410.1 GCA_029974175.1 Vicinamibacterales bacterium | reverse complement strand
CGCTGCGGGTCGGACCACATCCGCCAGGATCCCGACGTGCTCGACACGTGGTTCAGCTCCCAGCTCTGGCCGTTCAGCACGATGGGGTGGCCCGAACGCACCGAGGACCTGGCGCGGTACTACCCCACCGACCTGATGCTGACCGCCTTCGACATCATCTTCTTCTGGGTCGCGCGGATGATCATGGCCGGCGTGCGCTTCGCCGGCGACATCCCGTTCCGCGAGGTCTACATCACCGGCCTCGTGCGCGACGAGGGCGGCCGCAAGATGAGCAAGTCGAAGGGCAACGTCGTCGATCCGCTGGAGGTGATGGACGAGATCGGCGCCGACGCCCTCCGCTTCACGCTGACCGCGATGGCGGCCCCCGGGATGGACATCCCGCTCTCCGAGGGGCGGATGCAGGGCTATCGGCAGTTCATCAACAAGATCTGGAACGCGTCGAGGTTCGTGTTGATGAACGCCGGCGAGCTGGAGGATCGGCCGGAGATCCCCACCGGCGCGCCGCTCGCGCTCATCCACCGGTGGATCCTGCACCGCCTGAACGTGGTGACGCGCGAGGTGCAGCAGAGCCTCGAAACGTTCCGGTTCGACGTCGCCGCCGACCGCCTCTATCACTTCTTCTGGGACGAGTACGCGGACTGGTACATCGAGATGGTGAAGCCCCACCTCCAAACCGGCGGCGACGAGGGGCGTACCGCGCAGGCGGTGCTGCTCGAGGTGCACGACCGCACGCTGCGGCTGCTGCATCCGATCGTCCCGTTCGTGACCGAGGAGCTGTGGCAGCGCCTGCCGCGCCGGGCCGGCGACGCCCCCGCCGTGACGCTGGCCGCGTGGCCGACCGTCCGCCCCGAGTGGGTGGACGAGGCGGCCGACGCGGAAATCAGCCTGCTGCAAGGGGTGGTGACGACGATCCGGACCGCGCGGGCCGAGGGGAAGGTGAAGCCGTCGGCAAAGGTCGCGGTGACGCTCGAAGGGGCGAGCGAGGAGCAGAAGCGGATCCTGCAGTCCCAGCAGCGCTACCTGACCTCGCTGGCCGGCCTCTCCTCGTTCGAGTTCGGGTCCGAGGCGCCCGGCGGCGAAGATCTCGTGACGCGCGTGCTCGGCGACCTGCGGGTCCACATTCGCCTGCCTCACCGCGATCGCGGGGCCGAGATCGAGAAGCTGAAGAAGCAGCTCGCCGACAAGCTCCGTGAGGTGGCCGGCGTGGACGCGAAGCTCGCCAACGAAGCATTCGTCGCCAAGGCGCCGGCCCACGTGGTGGAAGGGGCGCGGGCGCAGCGCGACAGGCTGCTCGTCGAGCAGCGCCGCATCGAGGAGACGCTGCGCGAGCTGGGGGAGTCATGAGCCCGGGGGAGACGCCCGCGGCGGCGCCTCCCGACCTGGTCGCGGCCCTCGACGCGCGCCGCGCGCGGCTGGGCGGCTTTGCGGCCTTCCTGAGGTACTTCGAGCGCGTCGGCTCGACCAACGACGAGGCTGCGCGGCTCGCGCACGCGGGAGCCCCCCACGGCGCGACCGTCGTCGCGGCGGCGCAGGAGCGGGGCCGCGGCCGGATGGGCCGCGACTGGTTTTCGCCACCCGGTTCGGGTCTCTAAGTGTCGGTCGTGCTGCGTCCCGCGGCGCTCGGGCTGGGGGCCGGGAGCGAGGCTGGCGGTGCGCGGGTGGCGTCCTCGGTCACCCTGAGCGCGGGCGTGGCCGTCGCCGAAGCCATCCGCCAGGTGTCGGGCCTCCAGGTCGAGATCAAGTGGCCCAACGATCTCCACGTGGAGCGCAGGAAACTGTGCGGCATCCTGGCCGAGGCGAGCGCCGCGGCATCAGGGCTCGACCACGTCGTGCTCGGCATCGGCATCAACCTGCGGGCCGCGACCTATCCGCCCGGCCTGACCGGCCGCGCCACCTCGATCGAG
>JARKSS010000382.1 GCA_029974175.1 Vicinamibacterales bacterium | reverse complement strand
CTATCTCCGTGTCGGTCTCGGTGACGAACGTGTGGCCATTGCGCTGCAGGTCCTGCTACAGCTCGAGGTAGTTCTCGATGATCCCGTTGAGGACGACGACGATGCGGCCGTAGCAGTCGCGGTGAGGGTGGGCGTTTTCCTCGGAGGGGCGTCCGTGCGTGGCCCAGCGCGTGTGGCCGACGCCGTAGTCGCCGTCGATCGGGTCGAGGCGAATCGAGTCTTCGAGGCGCGACAGCTTGCCCGCGCTGCGGCGCAGGGCCACGCTCCCGTTCCGGACCAGGGCGACGCCGGCCGAGTCGTAACCCCGGTACTCGAGGCGGCGAAGCCCCTCGATGAGGACCGGGACGACCGGCTTCCGCCCGATATACCCGATAATTCCGCACACTTGGGACTCCAGGGGCTGGGGGCCAGGAGCTAGGGGTCCCCCGCCTACGTCTTTTCCGGTTTCCGCTCTCCGGCCTCGGCCTGCTTCCGTTTCCTCCGCTCCACCCAGCCCTCGTGGTTCTCCTGGCGGCCGCGGGCGATGCCGAGGGCGCCGGCCGGGACGTCCCTGGTGATCGACGAGCCGGCGGCGACGTAGGCGCCGCGCCCCACCTTGACCGGGGCGACGAGCTGGCTGTCGCTGCCGATGAACGCCCCCTCCTCGATCGTCGTCGGGTTCTTGCGCACCCCGTCGTAGTTGCAGGTGATGGTCCCGGCGCCGATGTTGACGTTGCCGCCGATCGTCGCGTCGCCGAGGTAGGCCAGGTGCATCGCCTTCGATCCGGCGCCGAGGCGCGTCTTCTTCAGCTCCACGAAGTTGCCGATCTTCGCCTCGCGGCCCACCTCGGCCTCGGGCCTGAGCCGGGCGAACGGACCGACCTCCGCATGCTCTGCAATTTGCGCGCCGGTGATGACCGAGTAATCGAACACCACGACGTTGTCTTCCAGGGTGCTGTCCTCGATGTGAACCCCGGGGTGGATGACGCAGTTGGCGCCGATCGTCGTCCGCCCCTCCAGGATCACCCCCGGCCGGATGGTCGTGTCGCGCCCGACAACCACTCCCGCGTCCACGTAGACGGTGTCGGGGTCCTCGAGGGTGACGCCGGACGCCATCAGCGCCTCGGCCCGCTCGCGCCAGATCCGCTTGGCCATCGCGGCCAGCTCGCCGCGGCCGTTGATCCCCAGGATTTCGTCGGGCCGCTCGGCCACCACGGCGCCCACGCGCTTCCCCTCGCGCCGGTAGATGGCCACGAGGTCGGTGAGGTAGTACTCGCCCTGGTCGTTGTCGGTGGCAATGCGAGACAGGGCGGTGAAGAGCGGCTCGAGCTCGAAGGCGTAGATGCCGGAGTTGATCTCGCGGACGGCGCGCTCGTCGGGGGTGGCGTCGCGGTGCTCGACGATGCGGGCGATTCCGCCCGGGTCGCGGATGATGCGGCCGTAGCCGGAGGGGTCGGGGACGACCGCGGTCAGGACGGTGGCCGCATTGCCGGCGCGCTCGTGCTCGTCGAGGAGCGCGCGCACGGTTTGCACCGACAGGCGGGGGACGTCGCCGTACAGGAGCAGGAGGGTGCCGGTGGCGCCCTCGAGCAGTGGGGCGGCCTGGGCGACCGCGTGGGCGGTGCCGAGCTGCGGCTCCTGGACGACGAAGCGGAGGTCGCCGTGCGCGGCGAGCGCCTCGCGCATGCTCTCCGCGAGGTGGCCCACCACGATGGTGCGGCTGGCGGGCGAGAGGGCAGCGGCGGTGGCGAGGACGTAATCGATGATCGGGGCGCCGGCCAGGGGGTGGAGCACCTTCGGCAGCGCCGACTTCATGCGGGTCCCCTTGCCGGCGGCCAGGATCAGAATGTGGAGAGAAGGCATAGGGACCATAGTAAGGCAGTCCACGAAGTCGCGAAGTCGCGAAGTCACGAAGTCGAGTCCACGGGTTCGACGGTCGGGCGGTCGCCCTGGTCGCCAACCCGAGACCCCGTGGACTGGTCTACCGGCTGCCGTTCAGCAGCGCGTGGAATCCGGGGTCGTCGCGGAGAGCTTCGAGGTCGGCGTCCTGACCCGCCAGCACGCGGTTCGACGGGCGCAGCTCGATGGCGCGGCGGAGGTGGGCGACGGCATCGCCGGTGTGGCCGGCCGCGCCGTGCGCGATGGCGAGGAGGTAGTGGACGTGGTCGTGGTCGGGGTGCTCGCGAGCCAGGTCGGCGAGCATCCGGAGGGCCTGCCCCGTCTCGCCCCGGTTGATGGCGAGCGTCGCGGCGCAGACGCGCTCCTCGAGTGTCTGCGGCTGGGGTGCCGCCGCCGCCTGGCGTTCGCAGATGGCCAGGAACACCCGGGCCCGCTCGTGTAGTTCCTTCTCGTCGGGGTAGGAAGTCACCAGCGAGGCGAGGATCTCGGCCGCCTTGGCGTAGTCGCGCTGCTGGAGCGCGCGGAAGCCCCGCTCGAACAGCTCGACGGCTTTGCGGCTGGGGTCGGGTGGCGGCGGGGGAGGGGGAAGCGGTGGCCTCGTCCTTGCTGCCACGGCGGGCGCGGCGGCCTTGGCACGCGCCGGCTTCGCCTTTGGTGCCTTCGGTTTGGCGGCCTTGGCATGGCTCGCCGCCCGTGATGGCTTCGCCGTTTTCTTCACCGGCTTCCGCGGGGCGGCAGGTCGGGCACGCTTGGCCATGTCGATGCGACGGATGCCGCGCTACCTTAACAAAACGCAAGAGGGCGGGTCAACCCTTCGACTCGGCAGCCCTTCGCAGGCCTCGCTCGGGGCAGGGCTCAAGGCTCAGGGCTCAAGGGCTTGCTGAGCCGTAGGGGCGACCTTGTGGTCGTCCTCGCACGCGGCGACAGAATCAGGGCAGGCCCTCAGCCGCCGCCCGTGCCTGCTCGACGGCCGCGTAAACCTCGCGCGAGGAGACCTGGTAGCGCTTCGCCAGCTCGCTGATCGCGGCGCGACGGTCGAGGCCCTCATCGGTCAGTTGCCCGAATTCGGTGAGAAGCTCGTCCGGGCCTGGCAGTCCAGCCTGCGCTTCCGCCCCCTCGGCCGGGCCGATCACGATGGTGAACTCGCCGCGGGGGTTGGGGAGCGACCGGACGAGGTCGGCGAGGGGCCCCCGCAGCACCTCCTCGTGCAGCTTGGTCAGCTCGCGGCAGATGGCGGCCGGGCGGCTGCCGAGGATGCGGGCCGCGGCCTCGAGCGTGGCCCGCACCCGGTGCGGCGCCTCGAAGAAGATCGTGGTTTCGCGGCGGGCGCCGAGGTCGGCCAGCCAGCGGTCGCGGGCGGCGGCGCGGGCGGGGGGGAAGCCGAGGAAGGTGAAGGCATTGGTGGGCAGGCCGGATGCGACCAGCGCGGCGAGGATGGCGCTTGGGCCCGGTATCGCCTCGACGCGGATGCCCTCGGCGGCGGCGGCCTGCACCAGGCGGTAGCCCGGATCGGAGACGGCCGGCGTGCCGGCGTCCGAGACGAGGGCGATGTTGTCGCCGGCGCGCAGCCGCTCGAGCAGGCGGGGGAGCTTCTCCCGCTCGTTCTGCTCGTAGAAGCTGGTGGTCGGCGTCGGGATGGCGAAGTGGGCCAGCAGGCGGCCGGTGTGGCGTGTGTCTTCGGCGGCAATCAGGGCCGCCTCACGGAGCACTCGAAGCGCGCGGGAGGTGATGTCCTCGAGGTTTCCGATGGGGGTGGCGACGACAAACAGCGTGCCAGGCATACACGGCCGTTCGATTATTGTACCATTGGTGGGTTGGCCTCCCTGGGACCGCCCGGGGCAGGCCGCCAGGTTCAGGCCGCGCGGGTCGGCGGCCTGCTCACCGTTCGGGCCGCGCAACCGGAACGCGGCCGTCGAGACGCGGGGGCGCGAGCGTGTATTCATCCGAACCGCTGCATCACTTCGTGGACGATTACCTGCGGTACCTGCACGAGACCCACCCGACCTCGGCGGCGCTCGACGGGGTGCACACCCACGACGACCTGCTCGAGGACATGAGCCGCACGGCGCTCGAGGGGCAGGCCCGCACGCTGGCCGGGTTCAGCCGGCGCCTCGACGAGATCGGCCTCGACGGGCTGTCGGCCGGTGAGCGCGTCGAGCACCCGGTGATTGCCTCGAACATCCGGGCGCGGATCCACGAGATCGAAGAGGTGCGGGCCTGGGAGAAGAACCCCCAGGTTTACGCCGACCTGCTCGCGACCAGCCTCGCGACGCAGGCGATCTTCCCGTACGCTCCGGAAGACGAGCGGGCACGCCGGGTGTTCTCGAAGCTGAGGCAGACGCCGCGGCTCATCCAGGCCGCCCGCGAGAACGTCAAGGAGCCGCCTGGCATCTACGTCAAGGTGGCGCTCGAGACGCTGCGCGGCGTGGAGAAGTTCATCGAGCACGATCTGCCGAGGGCGTTCTCGGGGCTCGACGACCTCCACCTGCTGGGCGACCTGGCCGACGCGTCGGTCGAGGCGGCCGAGGCGCTGCAGTCCTATATCCAATACCTGGAGCAGGAGGTCGCGCCGCGGGCGCGGGCCTCGTTCCGCCTCGGGCGCGAGAAGTTCGAGCGGAAGCTCAAGCTGGAAGAGGGAATCGGCCTTCCCGCCGACAAGCTGCTGGCGATTGCCGGCCGCGAGCTGTGGCAGGTGCAGGAGGAGTTCCGGCGGACGGCCGGCCGCATCGATCCCGGCGACTTCCTCGAGACCTGGCGGAAGATCAAGCAGGACCATCCGGGCCCGGGCGAGGTGGTGGCCGAGGCCCGGCAGCAGGTGGACGAGCTGCTCACCTTCCTGGAGCGGCACGACCTGGTCAGCATCCCGCCGGGCGAGCCGCTGATGGTGGCGCCCACGCCCGACTTCTACCGCTGGAGCTTTGCGAGCCTGTGGTCGCCCGGGCCGTTCGAGACCAAGCCGTCGAAGGCCTACTACTTCGCGACCGACGTCGATCCGTCGTGGCCGCCCGAGCGGCAGGAAGAGCACCTGCGCGACTTCAACCGCGCGACGCTGTGGTCGATCTCGATGCACGAGGCCTACCCCGGGCACTTCCTGCACTCGCGCCACCTGCGGCACCTCGATTCGAAGCTGCGCAAGTCGATCCTCTTCTCGCCCTCGTCTGCGGTGGAAGGCTGGGCGCACTACTGCGAGCAGATGACGATCGAGGCCGGCTTCCGCAAGGGGGATCACCGGGTGCGGCTGGGGCAGCTGGCCGAGTCGCTCATCCGGCTCGCCCGGTTCGTCGTCTCGATACGGCTGCACGCCGAGGACATGTCGGTCGAGGCCGGCATGCGGTTCTTCCGCGACGAGGCGTACATGGAGGAGACCGGCGCGCGGCGCGAGGCCGAGCGCGGCACCTTCGACCCGACCTACCTGGTGTACTCGGCCGGCAAGCTGGCGCTGCTGAAGCTGCGGGCCGACTACAAGGCGCAGGAGGGGGATCGGTTCTCGCTCAAGGCGTTCCATGACCGGCTGCTCGGCAACGGCACGCTGCCGCTGTGGGCGCAGCGCAAGCTCCTCCTGGGCGAACAGGGAGAGCTGATCGAGTAGGAGCTAGGGGCTGGGGGCTGGGGGCTGGACTTCCGACCCCAGACTCCGGACTCGACTTCGTGACTCCGTGACTTCGTGACTTCGTGACTTCGTGGACTAGGATTGGAGATCGTGCCTCTATACGAGTACCAGTGTTCAGCGTGCGGTGAGCGGTTCGAAGTGATCCAGCGGTTTGCGGACGCGCCCATCGAGGTGTGCCGGAAGTGCGGCGGCGGTCCCGTGGAGCGGATGCTGTCGGCGCCGGCGATCCAGTTCAAGGGCACCGGGTGGTACATCACCGACTACGCCCGCAAGGGAAAGGGCGAGACGGCGACGGTTTCGTCGAACGGTTCGAACGGCAACGGCTCCAAGCCTGCCGAGAGCACCGCGCCGGCGGCACCGCCGGCCTCGACGGCCACCGACAAGGCCGGCGACAAGAAGTAGGGCGCGCTAGGCCCTGTTCTCGCCGTCGATGGTCTTCAGGTACTTGCGGAACGGCTCCGCGAGGTCGGGACGGCGCAGCGCGAAGTACACGACCGCCTTCAGGAACCCCAGCTTGTTCCCCGTGTCGTGGCGGACTCCCTTCACCTCGTAGCCGTAGATCGGGCGCTGCTTCAGCAGGCGGCGGAGCCCGTTGGTGAGCTGGATCTCTCCGGTGCGGTCCACCGCGGTTGCGCGCAGGGCGGGGAAGATGTCGGGCGTCAGGATGTAGCGGCCGATGATGGCCAGGTTGGAGGGGGCCTCGGCGCGGGGCGGCTTCTCCACGAGGTCCTTGATCCGGTAGACGCCGTCGCCGAGCGACTCGGCGATGTCCACCACGCCGTAGGCCGAGACCTCCGATTCGGGGACGCGCTCGACGGCGAGCACCGGTCCTTTGACCCTCTCGAACACGTCGGCCATCTGCTTCAGCGCCGATGGCTGCGCGTCGATCACATCGTCTCCGAGGACGACGGCGAAGGGCTCGTCGCCGACGAGCTCGGCCGCGACCAGGACCGCGTGGCCGAGGCCGAGCGGCTCGCCCTGCCGGACGTAGGCGAAGTTGATCAGGTTCGAGACCTTGCGGATCTCGGCGAGCTGCTCGGTCTTCCCGCGGGCCTCGAGGAAGGTCTCGAGCTCGATCGAGACGTCGAAGTGGTCCTCGATCGCGTTCTTGCCGCGGCCGGTGACCAGGATGATGTGGTTCACGCCGGCGGCGGCCGCTTCCTCGACGCCGTACTGGATGATGGGCTTGTCGACCAGGACCAGCATTTCCTTCGGCTGCGCCTTGGTGGCGGGCAGGAAGCGCGTACCGAGGCCGGCGGCGGGGAAGACGGCTTTGCGGATCATCGTGTCGGGATCTCCTCTGTATTGATAGTAATCTAGCAGACGGCGTAGGGGCGACCCTCGCGGTCACCGCGATCACTGAAACCTGCAAGCGTCCAGACCCATGCTCGACCCAGCCTTCGTTCGCGATCACCCCGACCTGGTGGCGGCCGGCCTGCGCAGCCGCGGCATCGATCCCGAGGCCGACCTGGCCGCCCTGGCGGCCCTCGAGGCGCGGCGCCGGGCCCTCATCCCCGAGATGGAGGGGCTGAAGCAGCAGCAGAACCGATCGGGCGAGGAGGTGGCGAAGGCGAAGCGGGAGGGGCGCGACCCGAGCCCGCTGTTCGCGGCGAGCAAGGAGCGCGGGCAGCGGATCAAGGCGCTCGAGGCCGACGTCGAGGCGATCGAGCAGGAGCGCCGCGCCCTGTTGCTGACGATCCCGAACCTCCCGCACGCCGGCGTGCCGTTCGGGAAGAGCGCCGCCGACAACCTCGAGGTGCGGCGGGTGGGCGAGCCGCGCGCCTTCGACTTCGAGCCGCAGGCGCACTGGGACCTTGGCCCCGCCCTCGGCATCATCGACTTCGAGCGGGCGGCGCGCGTGGCGCGCGCCCGCTTCGCGTTCCTCGTGGGCGACGGCGCGAGGCTGTCGCGCGCGCTGATCGACTTCATGCTCGCGCTGCACACGCGCGAGCACGGCTACACCG
>JARKSS010000378.1 GCA_029974175.1 Vicinamibacterales bacterium | reverse complement strand
CTACGAGCAGACGGTGCCGCTCGGCACGCTCGCGCAGTGGGGATGGCACAGGGCGCCG
This sequence comes from Vicinamibacterales bacterium, assembly GCA_029974175.1. GTDB lineage: Bacteria > Acidobacteriota > Vicinamibacteria > Vicinamibacterales > Fen-181 > JARKSS01. The sequence goes on along the minus strand of JARKSS010000378.1, from coordinate 6,742 downwards.
AACCCGAACGGCTGGACGATCGACTCGTACCGCTTCACCGAGTACGAAAGCCACGGCCGGAAGGCGGGGTACGCCGACATCCCCGGCGACCGGCGGACCCCCGAGGTGCAGTGGCTGCGCGCCAACCCCCATCGCCTTCACCTCGGCCGCATCGGTTTCGAGCTCCGGACCAGGGACGGGCGGCCGGCATCGCCATCCGACCTCGGGGACATCGAGCAGAGGCTCGACCTCTGGGGCGGCGTCCTCGAAAGCCGGTTTTCGCTCGATGGCGAGCTGGTCGAAGTGACCACCGTCTGTCACCCCGAGGTCGATGCCGTGGCCGTTCGCGTGCGGTCGGCCCTCGTGCGGGACAAGCGCCTGGCTATCCGGCTGGCGTTTCCGTACGGCACCGGCGAGACCGCCACGGCCGACTGGTCACGGCCCGAGGCACACCAGACCGTCGTGCAGCCTGCAGGACCGCGCGCGGCCCGGTTCGCAAGGCGCGTGGATGACGACCGGTACTGGGTCTCGGCCGCGTGGGGACCATCGGGCACGCTAGTCGAGCGCGGGCGCCACGAGTTCGTCCTCGAACCCGGGGACGAGGTTGTGTTCGAGGTCGTATCGGCCTTCGCGCCCCGCGAAACCGGCGGGGATGGCGTCGGGACGCCTTCGTTCGACGACACGCTTGCCGCGACACGGGCGCATTGGAAGCGGTTCTGGAGCGAGGGTGGGGCGATCGACCTGTCGGGCAGCCGCGACCCCAGGTGGCGGGAACTGGAACGCCGCATCGTGCTGTCCCAGTACCTCACGGCCATCCAGTGCGCGGGGGAGTTGCCGCCACAGGAGACCGGCCTCACCTTCAACAGCTGGTACGGCAAGTTCCATCTCGAGATGCACTGGTGGCACGCGGCGCACTTCGCGCTCTGGAACCGCCTGGCGCTGTTGGAGCGGAGTCTCGGCTACTACCAGCGGATCCTGCCGAGGGCCCGGGCCACCGCCGCACGCCAGGGATACCAGGGCGCGCGGTGGCCGAAGATGACCGACCCCGAGGGGGCCGAGTCGCCGTCATCGATTGGACCGCTGCTCATCTGGCAGCAGCCGCACCCGATCTTCTACGCCGAGCTGGTGCACCGGGCGAGGCCGGGGCGTGAGACGCTCGAACGGTTCCGCGAGGTTGTGTTCGAGACGGCCGAGTTCATGGCGAGCTACGCGGCCTGGGACCAAAAGACGGGCCGCTACGTTTTGGGCCCACCGCTTCAGTGCGCGCAGGAGATCTTCCCCGCCGCCGAAACCGTGAACTGCACCTTCGAGGTGGCCTACTGGCGTTGGGGCCTGCAGGCAGCGCAGCGGTGGCGCGAGCGACTGGGGCTGGCGCGCGAGGCACGGTGGGACGAGGTGCTGTCGAAGCTGTCAGGGCTTGCCGCGCGCGACGGCAAGTACCTGTTCGCCGAAACGGCGCCGGCCAGCTTCGACGACCCGAAATGGGCCCGGGATCATCCGTCCGTCCTTGGGGCCCTGGGCGTGCTGCCGGGCGAGGGCGTCGATCCGACGACGATGCGACGCACGTTCGACTGGATCTGGGAGCATTGGAGTTGGGCCGACACCTGGGGGTGGGACTACCCGATGATCGCCATGACGGCCGCCAGGCTCGGTGATGGGCGGCGTGCGGTGGACGCGCTGCTCATGGACGCTCCGAAGAACGTGTACCGGGTGAACGGCCACAACGGCCAGCGGCCCGGGCTGACCGTCTACCTGCCGGGAAACGGCGGGCTGCTGTACGCCGCGGCCATGATGGCCGGCCGGCTGGGACGGTGGTCCGGACCGTCCGGCGCCCGGCTTCCCGGACGACGGGTCGTGGACGGTCCGGTGGGAGGGGCTGCACCGGGCGTTCTGAGTCACGTCCTCGGAACGGCCTGCACCGACACGCTGATCTTGACCTCGTCACCCACCAGGAACCCGCCGGTCTCGAGGACGGCGTTCCAGTTGAGGCCGTAGTCCTTGCGGTTCAGCGTGTACTCCACCTCGAAGGCAAGCCGCTCGTTCCCCCACGGGTCCTTGGCCTTCCCGAGGAAGGTGACGGGCAACGTAATCTCCTTCGTGACGTCGCGGATCGTCAGGTTCCCGGTCACGTCGAAGGCGTTCTCGCCCTTCTTCACCATCTTGGTGCTGACGAAGGTGATTGCCGGGAACCCGTCGGCCGCGAAGAAGTCGTCGGACTGCAGGTGCTTGTCGCGGGCGGGCTCGTTGGTGTCGATGCTCGCCGTGCGAATCTCGAGGTGAACCGACGACTGCTCGGGCGCGGCCGCGTCGAAGTCGATCGTCCCGTCGAAGTCAGAGAAGCGGCCCCTGACTTTCGTGAGCAGGTGACGCACCTGGAAGGTCACTTCCGAGTGCGCCTTGTCGATGGCGTAGGTCGTCTTGCCGGTGGTCGTCGCGATCGTCATGCTCATCCAGTCCTCCTGTCAGTTGCGCGGTTGTCGCATTCACGTGTGATAACACCTAAGTGACCCGGCCGGCCGCTCGTTCCGCCACGCGGGGCGGCCTGTGCTCGCGTTGCACCACGTCAGCGGTCGCGGACCTGCCCGAGAAGCCCGATGAGGGTCTTCAGGCGGCCGTCGCCGAGGTGGCCGAACTGGCGGGCGTGTGCGGCGTCGATCTCCGATTCCAGCTTGCCGAGCACGCCAAGGCCGGCTTCCGTGATCCTGGTCGTGACGTAGCGGCGGTCGCCGCCGCTGCGCGCCCTCGCCACCAGCCCCATCGCCTCGAGGCGGTCGAGCAGCCGGGTGACGTCGGGAACGGGCCGCAGCAACCGCTCGCCGATCTCGCCGCGGCACAGCCCGCCGGGACCGGCCCCGCGCAGGATCCGCAGCACGTTGTACTGCGTGGCGGTAATCCCCGAGGGCTTCAGCGACAGCTCGAGCTCGTGCTCCAGCACGGCAGCGGTCCGCTGCAGACTCAGGTAGGCTTCCTGTGCCAGGCTCTTGAACGGCCGCGTCTGCTTCAGTTCCTCCCGAAGGTCTCTCGCCACGTCCCGATAATACGTGTTATCACACGCATTGTCAAGCGCCGGGAATTCGCACCGGCATCCGCCCCTGCGCGGGACGGTGGGACGGGCCCAGAAACGGCCTGAACCGGCACCACGGCACGACCCGCCCGGACGAGATGCCCTCACCAGCGCAGGCGAAACGCCTCGACGGCGGTGGTGCCTCGCACCTTGTACACGAAGTCGGGCGGCTGGCGGCGGCGGACCTGCTGCACCACCTGGGCACTCTCGAAGCACGCGTGGCTCTCTTCGGCAAGCAGCTACGTCTCCACCGGAGGCGCGGCCAGCCCGGCCATCGACAGCGATCGGGCCTCCACGTCCGGCCGGCCGCTCCGGCGCAGGTACTCGGCCACGACGCCAGGGGCATCACTGGCGATCGACGCGTCCGGAGCCGCCTCCCCTGCAATCCACGCCACCGCCTCTCGCATGCCGATGTCGTACAGCTCGTCGTTCGGGAAGAGGAGGCCGGACGCCGAGATCGCGCGCCCGATGACGTTCTGGAACGTGGAAGCGTACGGCCGGGAATGGGCCTGCGCCGCGAGCGGCACGCCGACCATCACCCCCGCCAGCGTGCTGGCGGCAACCGCTCGAACGGCCGGACGGCCAAGGCGCGTCGACAGCTGGAACGCCCGCGTGACGCCAAGCGCGGCGACGACATCCAGCAGCACGAGGCTGGGCAGCAGGTAGCGGCCGAACTTGCCGGCCGAGAACGACGCGGGCAGCAGGTAGAAGAGCAGGAAGACGCGCAGGAAGACCCCACCACGTTCGCGGCGCCGGCGCACGAGTTCGGCCAGGCCGACGCCGATCGCCAGGAGCACCGGCAGCGGCGTCTTCGTCGCGATGAACACGAGGTAGAAGTGCCAGGGCATCCCGCCCGGCGACGCGTCCACCTGGTTCACGTAGAGCTGTCCCAGGTACTGCATGCCGTGGTGCGAGACTGTCGCCCCGGCCGCGTACGACAAGCAGTACTTCCAGGTGCTGGGCAGGAGCACCACCGGGTTTGCCGCCACGAAGGCGGCCGCCATCGCCAGGTAGAACCAGCGTGACGCGCGCTGGCGCACGGCCCGTTCGGCGCCCGTCCGGGTTCGCCGGGCCTCGGCGCTGGCGACGATGCCAAAGAGCGCCCAGAGACCGAGGTAGTACGCGAGGTACTTCGAGGCCAGCATCAGCCCGAACGCGGCGCCGCTGGCCGCGTACCATCCGTGCGGGGCCTTCGAGTGGAGCAGGTGGCGGCGCCGGGCCTCCTCGTACAGCCACGCCCCCATCAGCAGGAAGAACACAAGGAACGTGTCTTCCTTGCCGATCCGGTTGAAGCCCGTCACCGTCACGTTCAGCGCCAGCAGCACCGCGGCCCAGAGCCCGACCGCGTTCCCGAAGAACGAGCGCGCCAGCAGGAAGAGCGGAACCACGGTCGCCGCACCCACGAGCGCATTGGGAAGGCGGAGCGCGGCCTCGGGCGAGATCGCCATCGACCCAGCGCCCGCCAGGCTGTTCCACTGCCGCGCGGCCGACGACGACAGCCAGATCGCCGCCTTCATCAGCATCGGGTGCTCGGCGTTCGCCGTGAAGTCGCCCCGGCCGTAGGCCCGCACGGCGTTCACCTTCGCCACCTCGTCTTCGTTGAAGCTGCCGTAGTCGAGGCCGCCGCAGCGAAAGACGCCGGCCAGGACGGTCGCGAGCGCGACCGCGAGCACGAGCGTCCGCGTGGCGCTCAGAGGCCAGGCCCACGGCGCGGCCGGTTTTTCCAGCACGCCGGCGGGTGAAGCGACGGGGTAGGGACCGAACGATGAAGCGGTGGACTGGGTGGGAAGACGCTCGGACATGACGCGGCGGCCCGCCGCGCGGCGGCAGGACCGACGTCCCGTATCCGCAAGCCGCGGTCCAACCGCGGTGGCCCGGCGCTGCGCCCGTCAAGGGTCAGAATGCGAGGAAATCCGCCAAGCGGGCCGACGGCTCCCGGCGTCGGCCGACGCGGAAACGACCCCGTGCCTGTATTTCGTCACCCGGGTGCGCGTGCCCGCACGGTCGCCGGCGGCGGGTGGTCCCGTGCCGCGGAATCAGCGGCGGGGGGCGGGGCGCGTGATGCCAAGACGCCGCATCATCGACACGAGCGTCGTCCGCTTCAGGCCGAGCCGTGTCGCAGCGCCCGCGCCTCCGCCGATCACCCACCCGGTCTCGTCGAGCACGTGAAGGATGTGCTCGCGCTCCACCTCCTCGAGCGTGCGCGGCGGGGTCGGCACGGCGTCGCGGATCTCGAGTTCCGAGCGGGGCACCCGCAGCGTCGGCCCTTGCGAGAGGATCACCGCCCGCTCGATCACGTTCTGCAGCTCGCGCACGTTGCCCGGCCACGGCCACCGGCACAGCGCCTCCATCGTCTCGCGCGGGACGGCGTCGATCGGTTTCCGGTGCTTCTTCGCATACCGCTGCACGAAATAGCGCACCAGTGGGGGAATGTCCTCGGGGCGCTCTCGAAGCGGCGGGATCCGGATGGGAAAGACGTTCAGGCGGTAGTAGAGGTCGGCGCGGTATTCGCGCGCGGCCACCATCTCGGCGAGGTTGCGGTTGGTGGCGGCGATGAGCCGGAAGTCCACGCGGATCGTCCGCGTGCTCCCCAGGCGCTCGATCTCGCGCTCCTGCAGCGCGCGCAGCAGCTTCGGCTGCAGGTCGAGCGGCACGTCGCCGATCTCGTCGAGGAAGAGCGTGCCCTGGTGCGCCAGCTCGAAGCGGCCCACCTTCTGGGCCAGGGCGCCGGTGAAGGCGCCCTTCTCGTGGCCGAACCACTCGCTCTCGAGCAGGCCCGCCGGCGAGGTCGCGCAGTTGACGGTGACGAGCGGGCGCGACCGGCGCTCGCTCAGCGAGTGAATCGCTCGGGCGATCACCTCCTTGCCCGTTCCCGTCTCGCCCAGCAGCAGGACGGTGCTGTCGGTCGGCGCCACGCTGCGGGCCTGCGCCAGGACGCGCTGGAGCGCCTTGCTCTCGCCGACGATCTCGCCGATATGCTGGGTCCCCTTGATCTCGTCCGCGAGGTAGACGTTCTCGCGCGCCAGCCGCTCCTTCAGCTCGGCGATCTCCCTGAAAGCCAGCGCGTTCTCGAGCGCGATCGCGATCTGGCCCGCCGCCTGGGCGAGCCGCTCCCGCTCGTCCTCGCCGAACGGCTCGGGCGCCCGCCGGACGAGCCACATCGCTCCGAGCCCCCGCCTCTGCGTGAACAGCGGGACGACGCAGACGCGGTGGGCCTCGATGCCCTCCGCGCGGGCCCGGATCGAAGGCGGCAGGTACTTGGGCAACTGCTCCCTGTCGATCTCGACCGGCTTGCGAAGGGCCAGGGCGAGGGAGACGGGATGGTCACCCGGCACCACCGACAACGCGACCTCTTCGACCCAGGAAGGCAGGTCGGGGTCGAGCGCCAGCTGCCCGACGTGCCGTTTGTCCTCCGAGATCAGCGCCAGGCTCGTGTAGTCATGCGGGACGACGCGGCGCAGGCTGGGCGTGATGGCGGCCAGCACTGACTTGAGGTCGAGGTTGGTGACCACCGCGTTGTTGATCTCGAGCAGGGTCCGCCAGTGATCGCGCTCGCCCTCCAGCTGCCGCTGGTTCGCCAGCGCCTCTTCGTGGTGGCGGACGTTGTCGATCGTCAGCGCCACCTGGCTGGCCACCCGCTCGAGGAACTCCAGGTCGGCTTCGTCGTAGGCGCCGGCCCGCTCGGAAGCGAAGCCGAGG
>JARKSS010000349.1 GCA_029974175.1 Vicinamibacterales bacterium | reverse complement strand
GCCTACGACCAGGTGATCGCGAACTACCCGGCGAGCAAGAAGGTGCCCGACACCTACTTCAAGCGGGGGCTGGCGCTGAACGCGCTCGGGCAGACCGACCGCGCGAGGGAAAGCTGGGAGTACGTGCTGAAGAACTTCCCGAACTCCGATGCGGGGCGCCTCGCCCGCCAGCGGCTCGATCAGCTGCAGCGGAGGGAGAACGAGCGGGAGGAGTGAGGAGGCCGCAGGCCGCGGGCGTGGCAACGGGGCGTGAGCCCCGTTCCACCCCTGCAGCGCCCGGCGATCTCCGGGCTAGAACGGCACCTCGTCTTCCGCCGGCATCTCGGCCGGGCCCTGCACATCGTGGAGGTCGGCGCGGTCGGCCTGCTCGCGCCGCCCGCCGCCGGCGCCGGGGCCGCCCAGCAGCACGACACGGTCGCCGCGGATCTCGGTCGTGTACCGGTCGTTGCCGTCCTTGTCCTGCCACTTGCGCGTCTGCAGCCGGCCCTCGACGTACACCTGCTTGCCCTTGACCAGCCACTGCGCGATGGTCTCGGCCTGCTTGCCCCACAGGCTCACGCGGTGCCACTCGGTCTGTTCCTGGCGCTGGCCGTCCTTGTCCTTGTAGACCTCGGTGGTCGCCAGCCGGAAGTTTGCGACCGCGGCACCACCGCCGGTGTACCGCAGCTCGGCGTCCGCGCCGAGGTTGCCGACCAGGATCACGCGGTTCACGCTACCCATTGCCTCGTTCCTTTCAATGACCCGCCACGCGTCCATTCTAGGCCAAGCCTGAGGCCCCGTCGACGGTTGCCGTGCCTGCGATCAGGCACCGGGCACAAACTGCAACGCACCCGCGTGGCCACCGACCTACACGCCCTCGTCTTTCCTGCCGTACCGATCCTCGAGCCGCACGACGTCGTCCAGTTCCGGCGTGGACACCTCGAAGACGATACAGTCCTCGATCGCGGTCATCCGGTGGATGTCGCCCGGCGCGACGTGCACGGCCTGCCCGGGCTCGAGGTCGAGGTGCTGGGGGCCGTGGCCGCGGTCGATCTCGAACCTCATGCGGCCCGTCCAGAGCAGGATCGTCTCGTCATTCTTACGG
>JARKSS010000337.1 GCA_029974175.1 Vicinamibacterales bacterium | reverse complement strand
CCCGGCCGGTGCGAGAACGAACGGCAGCACCTCCAGCCCGACGATCTCGGCGCGCGCGTAGCCAAGGCCGAAGCGCGCGGCCAGCGTTCGCTTGTGGGCCTTGCGATCGCCGTCGATGTCGCGGGCGTTGTTCACGGCCAGCAGCGTTGCGCTCTGAAGACCCACCTGCAGTGCCGCCAGCTCGGCCCATGGCCACAGGCCTTCGCCGACGAGCACGTACGACATCCCCTTCACCGCGGCGAAGCCGAAGAAGAGGAGCACGAACACCTCGCCCAGGCCGCGGTAGGCGATCGGGAAGGGGCCGGTGGTGTAGGCGTATCCGCCCACCAGCGAGAGGAGGCCGATGACCAGGATCGGCACGCCGCCGGCAAGCACGAGCGGGATGCCGAGCAGCGTGGCAGCAAGGAAGAACACCGCTGCCGCTCGCATGACGGCGCGGGCCGACAGCAGGCCCGTCTGCGTCACGCGGATTGGCCCAAGGCGCTCGGCCGTGTCGGCCCCCTTGGCGAAGTCGGCCGCGTCGTTGACCAGGTTCGTCCCGATCTGGATGCACAGCGCCGAGAGCAGCGCAACCAGCGACAGCCCAAGCCTCGCCGGGCGCTCCGACATTCCGACGGCCAGCCCCGTGCCGACGACGATCGGGGCGAGGGTGGCGGTGAGCGTCTTGGGTCGTGCGGCCAGCAGCCAGGGAGAGATCGACATAGCACGCGGCGGCGTCACGGCAGGCGCGGGAACTTCCGGAAGTCGGGTTTGCGCTTCTCCAGGAAGGCTTTCTTCCCTTCCTGCGCCTCCTCGGACATGTAGTAGAGGAGCGTGGCGTTGCCCGCGAGGTCGAGCAGGCCAATCTGGCCGTCGCAGTCCGCGTTCATCGCCGCTTTCAGGCAGCGCAGCGCCAGCGGCGAGTGCTGCAGGATCTCGCGGGCCCACTCGAGCGTCACCGTCTCCAACTCGGCGAGCGGCACGACCGCATTCACCAGCCCCATCTCCAGCGCCTGCTGCGCATTGTACTGGCGGCAGAGGAACCAGATCTCGCGGGCCTTCTTCTGCCCCACCACGCGCGCCAGGTAGCTCGAGCCGAGGCCCCCGTCGAACGACCCCACCTTGGGGCCGGTCTGGCCGAACACGGCGTTGTCGGCCGCGATCGTCAGGTCGCACACCAGGTGCAGCACGTGGCCGCCGCCAATCGCGTAGCCGGCCACCATCGCGATCACCGGCTTGGGCAGCGCGCGGATCTGCTTCTGGAGATCGAGCACGTTCAGGCGGGGAACGCCCCGGTCGTCAACGTAGCCCTGGTCGCCGCGGATCTTCTGGTCGCCCCCCGAACAGAACGCCTTGTCGCCGGCGCCGGTCAGGATCACCACGCCGATCCCGGGGTCCTCGCGGCAGATCGCGAACGCGTCAATCAACTCGGTGACGGTCCGCGGCCGGAAGGCATT
>JARKSS010000334.1 GCA_029974175.1 Vicinamibacterales bacterium | reverse complement strand
GGCAATCGCCTCGCGCACCAGGCGCTCGGCGCCGGGCAGGTCGCCGCGCCCGAGCGCGATGACGCCAAGCGCGTTCTTCGCGGCCGCCACCCTCGGATCGATCTCGAGCGCCTGCCGGAAGGCTGCCTCCGCGCGCGCGGCTTCACCCCGATCGAGCCACAGCTCGCCGACCTGGTAGTACACGTACGCGTCGTGCGGATCGATCTGCAGGTACCGCTCGAAGCCGGCCAGCGCCGCCTCGTGGTCGCCAAGCGCCCGGTACGCGCGCGCCAGGTTGATCACCGCCAGGTCGTAGTCGGGCTTGAGGCTGAGCGCCTTCTGGAAATACGGGAGCGACTTGCGCGGCTCGCCGTGCCGCAGGTAGTGCGTGCCCAGCGTGAACCACGCGTCGATGACCTGCGGGTCCTGCTCGAGGACGTCCTCGAGCAGCGCGATCATCTTCGGCGACGGCGGCGCGGCCTCGTCGTCGTTGTCGTTGGCGAGGTCCATCGCGCGGCCGAGCTGGTTGAACAACCCGATCTTGTCCTTCGGGTCGGCACGCCCCGTCCGCGGGTCTGAGGCCGAAGCCACGAACGAGCCGACGTAGCCGAGCGCGGCCAGACGGGCGCGAGCCTCGGGGTCCAGGTCCGAGGCCGGCAGCGTCGCCTCGGTCTTCGAGAACCCCGACTCGAGCCGCCGCAGCTGCGCAAGCATCGTCTCGGCCATCGCCCGGCGCTCGCCGAAGAGGTTGGTGCGCTCGCCCGGGTCGCGCTCGAGGTCGTACAGCTCGGGCCGCGGGGCGTCGATCACCTTGTAGCGGCCAGCCCGCAACGCGCGCAGGTCGGACCAGCCGTAGTGATGCAGCGGGTACATCGACTCGGAGTACGCGTCGAGGCCCATCTCGCGCCGGGTGCCGGTCATCAGCGGCACGAGGCTCGTGCCCGAAACGCCGGCTGGCGTTTCGACCCCGAGCAGGTCGAGCAGCGTGGGCATCAGGTCCACCGACCGCACCGGGTCGGCCACGCGGCGCGATGCCGTCAGGCTGAACGGCGTCCGGACGACGAACGGGACGTGGGTGACGGGACTGTAGATGAAGAACCCGTGCGTTGCCTCGCCGTGGTCGCCAAGGCTTTCGCCGTGGTCGCCCATCACCGCCACGATCGTCCGGTCGTAGAGGCCGAGCGCCTTCAGGTGCCCGACGATTCGCCCGACCTGGCTGTCGGCAAACGCCACCTCGCCGTTGTAGGGGTGCTGCGCGTAGCGCGTGGCGTAGGGCTCGGGAGGCCGGTAGGGGGTGTGCGGATCGTAGAGGTGCACCCAGGCGAAGAACGGCACGTCCTTCACCGCCTCGATCCAGGGCAGCGCCTTGTCCACGACCTCGTTGCCCGGCCGCTGGATCGAGGCAATCGACATGACCCGCGTCTTCCCCAGGTCGAAGTCGTCGGCGTAGGTGTCGAACCCCTGGTCCACGCCCCACTTCGAGTCGAGCACGTAGGCGCCGACGAAGTCGCCCGTCCTGTAGCCCTTCGCCTTGAGGACCTCGACAAGCGTCACCTGCTCGGGTCCGAGGAAGAACCCGCCGTTGTCGCGCACACCGTGCTCGGGCGGGAACTTGCCGGTGAAAAGCGTACAGTGGACCGGCAGCGTGAGGGGGGCGACGGCGACGGCCTGCTCGAAGAGCACACCTTCGCGGGCAAGCGCGTCGATGGCCGGGGTTTCGACGCCGCGGGCCCCGTAGGCGCCGATCCGGTCGGCGCGGGTGGTGTCGAGCGTGACGATGACGAGGTTGAGATGGCCGCGGGAAACGCCGGCCGGGAGGGCCCCCAGCTCGAGGCCACCCAGGCTGCGGGCCGGCCGCGGCCAGGCCAGCCAGGCAGCCGCGATGCCGATGGCGAGCAGCAGCGCGACGGCCGCGAGAGCCCGACGAGGGAGCCGCCGCAGGGGGGACCGCTCCGGCATGGCGCCATGATACGGGCCTCGAGGCCCAGGGCTCAAGGCTCGGGACGTACGTCTCACCGCGGAGACGCAGAGGACGCAGAGATCCCTCGAAGAGGATTTTCGCGTGTTTCCGTGTCTCTGTGCCTCCGTGGTGAACGTGGACCAGCGGATGCGTCTTTCACGTACGCTTCGACGCAGAGAACGCAAAGATCTTCAGAGAAACCGTCTCTGCGGTGAACGTCCGTAAACACGCCCTCGCATCTGTCACGTACGCTTCGCCGCGGGGTCAAGTACAATCGGCCGGTGCCACCGAATCGACCGCGGAGGTCGCGTGCCGAGCCGCGCGAAGTCATCGAGCTGCGCCTCCTGAAGGAGCGCCAGCCTGAGCTGGCGCCGGCTGTCGATCTACAGGTCGCACTGATCGATCTGCAACGGCGGGTGCAGGCGCGCGTCCCGGTACCCTGGATCGAGTTCGCGCCCGATTGGCTGAGGACGCAGCAGGCGGCCGGGCGACCGCTGCTCAGGTTCGAGGAGATCCCGCTCGACTGGACCGACGTGCGCCTCGTGTTTCGCCAGACGGCCGACGTGCTGCGCCGCTTCGAGGCGCTCGAGGCGGCGGATTACCATGCGCTGCAGGCGCT
>JARKSS010000321.1 GCA_029974175.1 Vicinamibacterales bacterium | reverse complement strand
GTCGAAGTAGTCGATCCCCAGCTCGATCGCCCGCTCGAGCACGGCCGCGGCCTGGTCGGCGGGGTAGCTCAGGAAGCGGCTGCCGCAGCCGAACGCGAGAATCGAAACCTGCACGCCCGTCCGGCCGAGGGTGCGGTGCGGCAGCTTCGGGGCGGCGGCCTCGCCGGCCAGCGCCGGCACCGCCGCGACGGCGCCCACCGCGAGGCCGCTCCGCTCGAGGAACTCGCGCCGGCTCATCCCGCTCTTGGTGTTCATGCTCTCCTCCGTGCTACGAGGGTTCGACGCCCGCCGCCGCCAGGTACTCGCCCATCGTCTTCGCGTAGTGCGGGAAGGCGACCTCCGGCTCTTCGATCTCCGGGTGCCACCGCTTCTCCCACTCGAGACAGTAGTACCCAGGGTAACCCGCCGACGCCAGCACTCTCACCTGCTCGCGCACCGGCACGTCGCCCGAGCCCAGCAGGACGTACCGGCGCCCTGTGCCCTCGGGCCTCGAGTCCTTCAGGTGGGTGTGGCGGACCCACCGGTTCAGCGCGGCCCAGGTGTCAGCCGGTGCTTCCTTGCCTGCCGCGAAGGTGTGGTGCGCGTCCCACAGCAGCGCGAACTGCGGCGAGTTCACCCGGGTCAGGATGTAGGTGAGGTCGCGCGAGGTGGTGAAGTCGCCATGCGACTCGATGAGCACCGTGACGCCCGCGGGCCGGGCGTACGACACCATGCGCTCGAAGCCCTCGACGACGCGCGTCATCACCTCGTCCTTCGACTCGCCGGGAGGAACGCGGTCGCCGAACATCCGGACGTACGGCACGCCGAGCGCCTGGGCGAGGTCGATGAAGCGCCGTCCCTCGTCGAACTGGCGCTCGCGGTCGGCGGGCTCCTTCTCGTGCATGGCGGCCGAGGCCCCGAGGCCGCACACGGTGAGCCCGAGCGCGGCGAGGCCCTTCTTCGTCTCGACTAAACGCGAGCCTTGGAATTCGGGCACCTTCGGGAGGTCCATCTCGCCGGCGACGCCGCGCAGCTCGATGGCGGCGTATCCCATGCGGGCGGCGTTTTCGACGATCGTCTTCCAGCTCCAGCCGGGACAACCAAGCGTCGAGAAGGCGATCCGGTGGCGTCTCGTGGGCTGGCGGGCCGCCAGGATGGCGGGCGCGCACAGCGAGCCGCTCAGGGCGGCAAGGAACGAGCGGCGATCGTTCTTGGTCATGGGCCCGGATTATAGGCCAGCCGGCCGGGCAGCGGCTGGCGTAAGATGACGCCACCCGATGCGACGCCCGCCGCCCTTCGTGCTCGTGCTCCTGACCGCCCTCGCGCTGCTGTTGTGCCCGGCGAACCTGGCGTCGGCGCAGGAGGACGGGCGTGGCGAGAGAGCCGCCGCGGAAGTGGCGATCGACCTGGGCAGCCACTACGTCTGGCGCGGCTTGCGCCTCAGCGAGGGGCTGGTGTCGCAGGCCTCCCTCGACTGGCAGTACCGAGGCTTCGGGATCGGCGTGTGGTCCAACTACGACCCGCGGGAGTACCCCATTGAGTCGGGGAGCCGCAGGCGGATCACCGAAACCGACGTCACCCTGTGGTACGGCGGGACGTGGGGGCCGGGGCGCGCGACCGGCGGCCTCATCTACTACGCGCAGCGGGCGGCCCCCGATACGACGGAACTGTTTGCGGGGTACGAGTTCGACCTGCCGCTGGCTCCCTCGGCCACCCTGTTCGTGGACGTGCACGAGGGAGACGGGGCGTTCCTGCTGCTGGCCGTGGGCCACTCGGTGGGGCTGTCGGACGCCGCTGCACTGGACCTCGGCCTCGAGGCGGGCTTCAACCTTGGCAACGCCACGATGGGAACCGGCGAGGACGGCGGTCTCTTCTCCGGTCCCTACCACGCCGAGATCTGGGCGGGCAGCTCGGTCGCGCTCGGCCGCGGCCTGGCGCTCGTCCCGCGACTGGCCGTCAGTCTCCCACTGTCGCGCCGCGCCGGCGATGCGATCGCGTGGGCCAGCTACGACGGAGAAACCCGCACCTGCGTCTACGCCAGCCTCGGGCTCACCGCTGCGTTCTGACGCTACTCCCCGCCGTTCAGCGGGAGGCGCTGCCGCCGTTGCCCCGCATCCCAGCAGTACGTGCACAGGTTCGAGGCCGGGAGGCCGATCGCGTCGACCATGTCGGGCAGCGTCTGGTAGCGCAGCGTGGTGAGGCCGAGCCGGACGCGAATCCGTTCGACCATCGCCGCGTAGCGCGAGGTGGCCGGGTCGGCGTAGTCGTCGAGGTGCCCGGTGTCGCCCCCCTCGAGTTCGCGGATCGCGCGGCGCGCGGCTAGGTCCATCTCCGACTTCGAGCGCGAGAAGTTGAGGAAGGGGCAGCCGTGCAGCAGCGGCGGGCACGCCGGCCGCATGTGCACCTCGCGGGCGCCGTGCTCGAAGACGCGCGTGATGATGTCGCGCAGCTGCGTGCCGCGGACGATGGAGTCCTCGCAGAAGAGGATGCGCTTGCCGGCGATCAGGTCGCGGATCGGGATGAGCTTCATGCACGCGACCAGGTCGCGCACGCGTTGCTCGACCGGCATGAAACTGCGGGGCCAGGTCGGCGTGTACTTCACGAACGGCCGCCGGTAGGGCACGCCCGACTGCGTGGAGTAGCCGATGGCGTGGCCGATGCCCGAGTCGGGGATGCCGGCCACCAGGTCCACCTCGACGCGCTCGCGGCGGGCGAGCGCCTCGCCGCAGCGGTTCCGGGCTACTTCCGCGTTCACCCCTTCGTAAGTGGAAGCCGGGTACCCGTAGTAAATCCAGAGGAACGCGCAGATCTGCATCCGGTCGCCGGGCGGCGACAGCGGCTCGACGCCATCCGGCGTCAGGCGGACGATCTCGCCGGGCCCGAGGTCGCGCAGCGAGTCGTACCCGAGGTTGGGCAGGGCGCTGCTCTCGAGCGTGACCGCGCAGGCTTCCTTCTTCCGGCCGACGATGACCGGCGTGCGGCCGAGGCGGTCGCGCGCGGCGTAGATTGCATCCGGCGTGAGCAGCAGCATCGAGCACGAGCCCTGAATCTGCTCCTGCGCCCACCGGATCCCCTCGACGAGCGTCTCCTGCTGGTTGATCAGGGTGGCGACGACCTCGGTGGGGTTGTACTCGTTGCCCTTGAACTCGCTGAGGTGCGTGCCGCGCACCGACAGCGCGCGCTTCACGAGCGCCTCGAGGTTGTTCAGCCGGCCCACCGTCGCCAGCGCGTACACGCCGTGGTGCGACCCGATGACCAAAGGCTGGTCCTCGTAGTCGCTGATGATGCCGACGCCGAACGATCCCTGGTGCTTGGGGAGTTCCTCCTCGAACTTCGTCCGGAACGGCGCGTTCGAGATGTCGTGGATGGTCCGCTTGAAGGCACCGCCGCGGGTGGTGACGATGCCGCCGCGCCGGGTGCCGAGATGCGAGTGGTAATCGGTGCCGTAGTAGAGATCGGCGACGCAGTCCGTCCTGGACGCCACGCCGAAGAAACCGCTCATCAATGCCTCCGCCCGGGGGAACGAAGCGGCCAGTATACTTCGGACGCGCGACGGGGGCGCGCGGTCGCCGGCCCTGCCCTGCCCTTCCCGGTCCCGCCCGACGGCATCACCCCAACTGGATCCGCGGTTCTTGTTGCCCCGTCGACGGCCGAGTGCGGGTAAGCTACCAGCTTGTGGGGCAACTCGAGCGCACGCTGCCGGGCTGGCCGCCTTTTCCCTGGAGAGTTCGATGAAGCGTCTGACTGTCGTGCTCGCGGTCGTCACTGCTCTCGCGTTGGCGGGCGTCGCCACTCGCGCCGACGAGGGGATGTGGATGCCGCAACAGATCCCTCAGCTTGCGGCGAAGCTCAGGAGCATGGGTTTCGAGGGCGACCCCAAGGCCTTCGCCGACCTGACCGGCCAGCCCATGGGCGCCGTCGTCTCGCTCGGTGGCTGCACCGCCTCGTTCGTGTCGCCCGATGGGCTGATCGTGACCAACCACCACTGTGTCACCGGCGCCCTGCAGTACAACTCCACGCCCGAGCGCGACCTGCTGGCCGACGGCTACCTGGCCAAGACGCGCGGGGACGAGCTGCCGAACGCGCCGGGTGCGCGGGTGCTGGTGACCGTGCGCGTCACCGACGTGACCGACGCGATCACCGGCAATCTCGACCCGAAGCTGACCGACCGGCAGCGCTACGACGCGATCGACCGCCGTCTCAAGGAGCGGGTGGCTGCCTGCGAGCAGGGCAGCGGCCTGCGGTGCAGCGTGCCCTCGTTCTTCGAGGGCTTGAAGTACTTCGAGATCGCCCAGCTCGAGATCCCCGACGTGCGCCTGGTCTACGCGCCGGCCGAGGGCATCGGCGTGTTCGGCGGCGAAACCGACAACTGGCGGTGGCCCCGTCACACCGGCGACTGGAGCTTCTACCGCGCTTACGTCGGCAAGGACGGCAAGCCGGCTCCGTACTCGAAGGACAACGTTCCGTACCGTCCAAAGCAGTGGCTGACGGTGGCCGCGGGCGGTGTCAAGCCGGGCGACCTCGTCTTCGTTGTCGGCTACCCGGGGCGGACGCAGCGCCACCAGTCCTACGCCGAGGTGAAGGCGACGACCGAGTGGGCGATGCCGCGGGCGATCCGCAACGCGGAAGAGCAGCTGGCCATCCTCGAGAAGCTGACGAAGCAGGACAAGGGCCTCGCTCTGAAGGTGGCGGGCCGCATCCAGGGCCTGAACAACGGCCTCACCAACACGAAGGGGGTGCTCGAGGGCCTCGTGAAGGGCGGCAGCCTCGAGCGCAAGCTGCAGGCCGAACGGGAGCTCGCCGACTGGATTGCCGCCGACGCGGGGCGCCGGAAGCAGTACGGCGACGTGCTGCCCGCGATGCAGGCGCTGCACGAGGCGTCGCTGAAGACGCGCGAGCGGAACGCGGCGCTGGCCGGCCTGTCGAGCGCATCGACCTACCTCAACGCCGCGCAGACCCTCTACCGGTTGTCGCTCCAGCGGCCCAAGCGCGACATCGAGCGCGACCAGGGCTTCCAGGAGCGCGACTGGAGCCGCATCCGCGCGACGCAGGAACGCCTGCAGCGGACGATCGACCCGACCGTGGACCGCGCGCTGCTGTCGTGGGCGATGGCGAAGGCCGCGTCCCTGCCCGAGGACCAGCGCATCGATCCGATCGACGCGCTCGTTGGCCTGCGGCCGGGCATGGACCAGGCCGAGGCGTCCCGGGCGATCGACAAGTACCTGGACGGGCTCTACGCGGGGACGAAACTCGCGGACCAGGACGTGCGACTCGGCCTGCTCGAGAAGAGCACCGCCGAGCTGAAGGCCTCGAACGATCCCTTCATCGAGCTGGCCGCCGCGCTCGAGCCGCTCAACCAATCCATCCGCGAGGCGGCCAAGGACCTGGCCGGCGCGTACGCGAGGCTGCGCCCGCGCTACATGGAAGCGATGCTCGCGCGCGCCGGCGGCCTCGTGGCGCCCGACGCCAACAGCACGCTGCGCGTGACCTTCGGCCAGGTGAAGGGGGTGCGGGCCCGCGACGGCCTCTTCTACGAGCCGCAGACCACGCTGCAGGGGATCCTCGAAAAGCACACGGGCGAGGGCGAGTTCAACGCCCCGAAGGCCCAGCTCGACGCGATCAAGGCGCTGCGCGCCGGAGCCAAGACGCCGTACCTGGTGCCCGAGCTGGGCGACGTGCCGGTGAACTTCCTTTCCACGGTGGACACGACCGGCGGCAATTCCGGGTCGCCGACGCTGAACGCGCGCGGCGAACTGGTGGGGCTGCTGTTCGACGGCACCTACGAGTCGGTGGCGTCGGACTACCTGTTCGAGCCCGTCACAACGAGGTCAATCCACGTGGACAGCCGCTACATGCTCTGGACCATGAGCGAGGTGGATGGGGCGGGCCACCTGGTGAAGGAGATGGGGAGGTAGCGGGCGCGGAAGCGAGACTGCCCCGGGCCAGGATCTCGTCCAGCAGGTCGAAGTAATCGTCGAGGGAGAACGGCGACTGGCCGCCGGGGGCGGGGAGTGGGGCCGGGTCGCCAGGTTCCGGCCGGCACGCGGGTTGGTCCTCGCAGGCCTCATCCGATCCCTCCGGAGGGGGGTGCGCGAGCAGCTCTTCGAACAAGGCGAGCAGGTCGGCGTCCGCATCGGGGGCGGCTGGCGGATCGTTCGCCGTGGCGGCCCTCTCGGCCGTGGGCGGGGAAGACGGCTGTCCGCGTTCAGTGCTCCGTTTCTCGAGCGCCTGCCGCACGCGAGCGGCCACCGCCGCCGGGTCGAACGGCTTGGCCAGCACGCCATCGCAGCCGGCGCCGCGCGCGCGCTCCTCGTCGATCGGCTGGAACGCGCCGCTCAAGAGCAGCACGGGGATGTGCGCGAGCGCGGGGTTGCCTTTCACGTATGCCGACACCTCGTAGCCGTCGGGCTGCGAGGTGCCGACATCGGCGAGGATGACGTCGGGCGGTTCGGCCGCGATCCGCTCCATCGCGGCGCGGCCGTCGCCGACACCCACGACCTTCACGTCACCTCCCGCGAAGGTCAGTTCCACCACGCGGCGAATCGTGACGCTGTCGTCCATGACGAGAAGCTGGTAGTCCATCGGCTCGGACAGGTTTCTGGTTACGGCCGGCCCCCCGCCGAGGGTGGCGGCTCTGGCGTCTGCGGGGCGTTGACGATCCGGATTCGGCGCAGGTACTTTACCGCCCGGTTGAACCTGAGGGCCGGGCGGTACCGCCAGCGGCGGGCGGCCTCGAGCAGCAGCGAGTCGTACACCGGGTGGGCGCCCGGCCGCATCACGGCCGACGCGACGCGCCCTTGCTCGTCGATCACCACCTCGATCACCCCGGAGGCCCTCACCTGGCGCAGCACCGCCGGCCACGGCGGCAGGCGCTGCTCGATCGGCTCGGGCGGCGTCACCTCCGGGTCGTCGTCGCCGAAGACGTCCTGAGCGGCCGCAGGGAGCGGTACGATGCCCGAGAGCGCACGCACCTTCAGCGGCGGACGCCGTGCGGCCAGCAGGTCGAGGTAGCCGCGGGCCAGGTCGGCCATCTCGGCGGTGTGCCGGGCGTCGCCGGGCATGTCCGGATCCTGGCTCAACGCGATGACGCGCTCGAATCCGCGCGCCGCGTCGTCCCAGAGCTGGTACGTATAGGCGTGGCGGGCGAGCTGGAATGCCCGGCTGATCGTCCGGGGAAGCACTTCGCGCCGCACCTCGCGGAATGTATCGAGGACGCGGCCCGACACTTCGTCTGCCGAGAGGCGGAAGTCGGGGTTCGCAATCAGGAGCTGCGCGAAGACCTGGCGAGCCTCGAACGTGCGGCCGAGCGCCAGCAGGCAGAGGGCGCGCTGTGCGTCGACCGCCGGCTGCGGCCCGGGAGGGCGGCCCGCCTTGAGGCGATCGAGCAGGTCGAGCGCTTCCTGGTATGCCGCGGCTCCGTACAGCTCGCGGGCCGCCTCGATGGCATGGCCGGTGTCGGGTTCCCCTTGCGGGGACGGGGCTTGGAAGAGCAGCGCTGCCACCAAAAG
>JARKSS010000296.1 GCA_029974175.1 Vicinamibacterales bacterium | reverse complement strand
GCCTAGCGCTCCCGCGTCTTACTCTGCACGGACTCGCAGTACCAGTCGCAGGGCGACGTCAGCGCGACCGCCGGCCCTACGATATGACAATTTTCATGGCGCGGGGTGAGCGCCCGCTCGTGCTCACTCTGCGGTGAACGTGATCGTGAACGGCCCGGAACTGCCGGATTTCCGGCAAGCTGACGGGCTCGGCGCCGCACTGTTGACCGGCGCC
Source organism: Vicinamibacterales bacterium (assembly GCA_029974175.1). Classification (GTDB taxonomy): domain Bacteria; phylum Acidobacteriota; class Vicinamibacteria; order Vicinamibacterales; family Fen-181; genus JARKSS01. The sequence goes on along the minus strand of JARKSS010000296.1, from coordinate 2,885 downwards.
TCCAAAACAGCGATATTTCCCGACATTGCCACGTGGCAGCCGGCTTGCTCTAGCCCGGCGGAACCGCCACCACATCGGCCGCCCCCGTTCGACGCGCCCCGCCCCGGCGGGCGCGGCGCCACCGGGGATCGGGAGCCGCGTCGCCGCATGCTGCACTCACTGCTCGCCCCGTTGCTCGTCGCGATGGCCGTGCAGGCCCCGCCGCCGCCGGCCTCACCCTCGTCGCCGAAGGCCGAGGAAATCGAGATGTGCCTCTCGTGCCACGGCGATCCGCAGATGTCGGTCGTCCTGCCGAGCGGCGAGACGCGAAGCCTCGCGGTCGACCGCGACGTCTTCGCGCGCTCGGTGCACGGCGACAAGCTCGGGTGCGTGGACTGCCACACGGAGATGACCGAGATCCCGCATCCCCCGCGGCCGTTCAAGACGAAGCGCGACTTCACCATCGCCTACTACGAGGCGTGCAAGCGCTGCCACTTCGCCACCTACAGCAAGACGCTCGACAGCGTGCACCAGGCGGCCGTGGCGCGCGGCGACGTCAAGGCCCCGGTGTGCGTGGACTGCCACGGTGCGCACGACATCACGCCGCCCGATCGCCCCCGCACGCGCATCTCGGCCACCTGCGCCCGGTGCCACGAGGGGGTCTCGCTGACCTACGCGAAGAGCGTGCACGGCCGCGCGCTGACCGAGCACGACAACGCCGACGTGCCCACCTGCACCGACTGCCACCGGTCGCACGACGTGGCCGGCCCGCACGCGCCGGGGTGGCGGCTGCAGAGCCCCGAGCTGTGCGGCAGCTGCCACGCGTCCGACTCGATGATGAAGAAGTACGGCCTCTCGACCAACGTGATGAAGACCTACGTGGCCGACTTCCACGGCATGACCGCCTCGCTCCAGAAGAAGGGCCAGGCCGAGGGCGGCGCGGTGGTGGCGCTGTGCGTGGACTGCCACGGGACGCACGACATCACGAGGGCCGACGAGCAGGCGTCGCCCGTGATGCAGGCCAACCTGCTGCGCACGTGCCAGCGGTGCCACCCGGGCGCCACGCAGAACTTCTCCTCGGCGTGGCTGTCGCACTACGAGCCGACCTTCGAGAAGGCCCCGCTAATCTACGCCGTGCGGATTGGCTACATGGTGCTCATCCCGTTCATGATCGGCGGCCTCGTGCTCCAGATCCTGCTGCACCTCTGGCGGGTGGTGGTGAACCGATGACCGAGTACGTCGTCCGCTTCACGCTGCGCCAGCGGATCGAACACCTCGCGGTGATGACGCTTTTCACCGTCCTGGTGGTCACCGGCCTGCCGCAGAAGTTCTTCGATTCGTCGTGGGCCGAGGCGATCATCCTGGGGCTCGGGGGCATCGACCGCGTCCGCTGGATTCACCGCGCGGCCGGCATCCTGTTCACCCTCTTCACCGCCGTGCACCTGACGCTGCTCGTCGGAAGCGTGCTCACCGGGACCGGCTCGCTCTCGCTGGTGCCGACGCGCCGCGACTTCGAGGACGCCATCCAGCAGCTGCGCTACTACCTGGGGACGGCCGACGCGCCGGCGCGGTTCGACCGGTTCGACTACCGGCAGAAGTTCGAGTACTGGGGGCTGGTGTTCGGCGCCGTCATCGTGATCTCGACCGGCTTCGTGCTGCTGTTCCCCATCGCGGCCACCCGGTTCCTGCCGGGCGAGATCGTGCCGGCCGCGAAGCTGGCACACGGCAACGAGGGGCTGATGGCCTTCCTCGTCGTCATCATCTGGCACATCTACAACGCCCACCTGTCGCCCGACGTCTTCCCGTTCGACAAGACCATCTTCACCGGGAGAATCAGCGTCGAGCGCATGCGGCACGAGCACCCGCTCGAGTACGAGCGGATCAAGGCGCAGGAGGAGTAGCTGGCCCGGGCGCTCGTCGCGCAGTCGATCCTCCACGGCCTGGTGGCCATGCTGGTCGTCGAGGCGCTGCTGCGCGCGTGGCGCGTGAACGACCCGGCGTGGCGGCTGCGGCTCCGCCTCGTGCCCGTGGCGGTGCCGATCCTGCTGGTCCCGAGCTTCTTCGCCTTCGCGCCCTGGCGCACCAGCGCCCGGTTCGCCTCCGCGAGCGCCCTTTTCGCCGGCGAGCGGTGGAACCTGCTGCGCGTCGGCCCCGCCGGGGCCGGCGACCTCGTGCTGGTGCTGGCCGCGGGGCTGGGCGCGTGGCTGTTCCTGCGCGACGCCCTCCCGCCGCTCGTCGACCGCCTGCGCCAGGGACCCGAGGCGGCAGCTGCGGCGTGGCCGGCACCGCCCGCCCTGCGCCTGGTGGTGGAGCGCGAGGCGCGGCGCCTGGCGGTTCCGCCGCCAGCCATCCGCGCGGTGGCCAGCCGGTGGCCGACGTTCTTCGCCGAGGGGTACGGTCCGGGCGAGCTGGTGGTGTCGTCCCCCGCGCTCGAGGCGCTCTCGCCCGTCGAACTGGAGGCGGCGGTGGCCCACGAGCTGGCCCACCTGCGGTACGGCGACCCGCGGTGGGGCTACGCGCTGATCGCGGTGAGGGCCGTGAACTTCTTCAACCCGGCACTCCACTGGGCGGCCAGGGCCGTCGTGGACGAGATCGAACGGCGGGCCGACGAGGCGGTCGTCGAGGCGGGACACCCCCCCGACGCCCTCGCCTCGGCGATCCTGAAGTTGTTCGACCGGAGCCACCCCGAGCCCCCGGCCTCGGGGCCGCTCCTCGAGCGCCTCGCGCGCCACGTCGGCCGGGTGGGCGTCGAACGCCGCCGCGAGCGCCTCGTCGTGACGGCACCACGAACGCTGTCGCACGGCTGGCTGCGCCTGGCGCTGGTCTGCGGTGGCCTGACCGCGATGCTGTACTTCGTCGTGTGACGGACGACGAAGGACACGAAGACAGGGGAAACCACAAAGGAC
>JARKSS010000085.1 GCA_029974175.1 Vicinamibacterales bacterium | reverse complement strand
CGCTTCGGCAATCGGCACCTTCGACAGTGCCGCCGCCGCCCGGTCCTTGGCCAGGCGCACCCCCGTCAGGCAGCCATCCAGCTTCGCCCGCAGCCGCGTGAAGTCGTCCAGCCCGGGGAACCGGACGCACGGCCCGGCCTTGGCCTGGTGCGACCCATCGTGGCCGATCACGTCGGCATAGCCGCCCGCCGTGGACTCGAAGCCTGGCATCACCTGCTCGAGCACCTCGAGGTCGGCGGCGCTGTAGCACGCGGCGCACCCCGACGCGTTCCAGGCCGGGTGGCGCTGGTAGCCGTGCACCAGCTCGGCACAGATGCGCCCCACTTCTCCGGCTGCGGCCCCGGCCTGCACGTGACAGAGGTCGGTCAGCAGCGCCACGACGCCGTCGAACTCGACGCCGCCCGCTTCCGGCTTGCGCGCCTCGAGTTCGAGCACGTCGAGGATCTGGTACCGCACGGCCAGCAGCCAGCACAGCGCGTCGGCCAGCGGGAAGGTGACGCCGTGCCGCGATACCTGGTACAGGCGCTTCCCGTCGGCGTCGGTGGCGGTCAGCAGGTGGCGCAGCGTCCACACCCATAGTTCCATCGCGCTGGCCACGGTGCATGCGCCCGTCCCGGGCCGCTGGTCGGCCAGCTGCCGCATCTGCACGACCCACTCCTGGAACTGTGACAGGAAGACCGGGTCGGTCATCGTCACCGACAGCAGCTGCCGCTGGACCGCTTCGGGCCCCTCGTAGGTGGCCTCGAGCTGGGCATCCATCCACTTGTGCCCGAGGAAGCCGGGGCAATCCTCGGTGATGCCGTAGCCCCCCATCAGGCTGACCGCCTCGCGCATCATCCGCGCGCCGTGTCCGGTGTTCCAGAGCTTGCAGGCCGGGGAGAGGACCGCGGCCAGCGCCTCGGCCCGGGCAGCGTCCTCGTTCTCTTCCCCAACGCCCTCACGCGCCCCGGTCCCGTTCCCGCGCGCGTCCAGCTCGTCGAACAGCCGTGCCGCCGCGAACCCGAGCGACGCGCTTGCCTCGCCAGCCGCCCACACGTCCACCAGGCGCAACAGCGCATCCTCGCGCTGCTGCAGCCCCAGCTCGTAACGCGGCGTCCCGGGCGTGGTCGTCTCGCCGCCGCGGAAGCGGGTGCGCTGGTACCGCAGCAGCGGCTCCACCGCCGACAGCAGCTTTGCCGCGGTGAGCAGGCCGACCGTCACACGCGTCCGCCGGAACACGGCCTCGATGATCTCGCGATGGGAGTAGCGGGGAACGATCACCCCTTCCTCCACCGTGTAGCCGCCCACGATCCGCCCGGCCGGGATCCGCACGCGGAACGACGGGTCGGTGGTGGACGCCAACTGGTGAACCAGCTTGCGCGTGGGTGTGCCGCGATCGAACACGCCGGGGTCGTCCTGCTCGAGCAGCACCAGGCACGTCCCCTTGATGCGCTCACCCGTTCCCTCGACGGCCGCCGTGACGAAATCGGCGAAGGCCATGTTGGTGATGAAGCGGCCGCGCTTCTCCACCTCGAGGATCGGCTCCTCGCCGTCGCGCCACTCGGCCACGCGAAGCTTGCCGCTCAGGACGCCCGTGTCCACGCCCACGTACGGCAGCGGCTCGGTCAGCACGAACGCGCCGCGCCGCACCGGCCCATCGTCGCCCGGCAGGAACCGCGTCCGCTGCTCGTCGGTGCCGAACAGCTCGAGCGGCGCCAGCGACAGCGCCTGCGCCAGGGCGGTGGTTGCGGCTCCCGCATCGACCCACGCCAGCTCGAACGCGGCCAGCGCGATCGCCAGGTTGGCCGGGCCGCCGAACGTGTCCGGCGCCGGCCTGACCTGGCGTGCCACCGCGGTCAGTCCCGCCCGGTCGTACTCGTCGAGCAGCGCCTGCTTCCCAGCCGTCCACTCGTGGCCGGCGCGGGCGCCCGAGGCCACCAGTCGCGCCACGGGCCCGCGGGCCACGCGGCGTGCAGCCTCCACCAGCCGCTGCAGGTCGGGCCTGTCGGCAAAGCGCCACATCACGCGGCGAACGGCGTCGCTTGGCAGCGCGTTCGGTTCCATCGGCTCCCCCGTCACTCCCATCACCGTCCAAAGACCAGCTTCACGGCCACCGCCCCGCCCCCGAGGTTGTCCTCGGCGAACTCCTTCGACACGCCATCGTCGCCAAGGATCCCGGGGATGAATCGATAGCGGCCCTCGACGGCCGCCCCCACCCAGCGCGAGATCCGGAATTCCACCCCGCCCAGCGCCTGACCGCCGGCGCCGCTCTCGCTGAAGTCATCGCCGCCCGCGGTCGTGCCGGTCGCTCGCTCGTTGTAGAAGGCGATGACAGCGCCCGCGCCAAGGTACGGCGTGACAGCGCTGGCAGGGCGGCCGAACCGGTACCCGCCGTTGATGGCAATCGTGGACAGCTTCAGCTTCTGGCCGACGCCCAGTGGAAAGACTTCGTCCTCGAACACGAAGACTCGCTCGCCGGTGCGCTGCAGGTAGGCATACTCGCCCTGCACGAAGAGGTGACGTCCGGCCAGCAGTTCGAGCCCGCCGCCGAACGATGGTGCGGAGGCGCTGTCGTAGGTCGCCTCGAACGAGCGGGACGCCTGGAAGCGCTCGTAGGCGAACGTGCCGAACGCCCGCCACCGCAGTCCGGGCCCGGCCGCCGCTCCCTTTTCCGTTGCCGGCTTGCCGGCCTGGGTGGCGCCCGTCGCCGGAGGCTTCACGGCTGCCCTCGGGTCGCCGGGCGGCAGCAGGGTCACCAGCCTGGCCTCGACGTAGCCCTGATCAGGCGCCGTCGGCACCAGGCGGACGTGCGGCGGGATCACGACAAGGTACCAGTTGCGCTCGGTCGCCACGACCTGCAGCACCGTGCCGGTCACCGCGCGCCCGATCATCGGGCTGCGCGCGTCGGGGCGGGTACGGATCTCCGCCTCGCGCGCAGTGACCCTGACCGCCTCCTGCTGGGCGAGCGCCGCGGTGGGAACGCTTGCCAGCACCAGCGCCACCAGGACGACGTCGCGAGTGATGTGTCTGGCCATCGGCTTCGATGCTCCGTGTCGGGCGAGGTCGTGCGCAACGCCTACTTCGCCAGCCCCAGTCCAAGGAGGCACGCGCGCGGATCGATCACGCCGTACCCGATGTCGTCGTTGCGCCCGCCGGATGGCTTGTTGGAAGCGAACCGCTTGATCGCCGCCTCGACGGCCGCCGGGTTGGTGATCCCCTGGTCCATCAGCAGGGCGGCCAGCGCGCTGACGTGCGCCGTGGCCATCGAGGTGCCCTGGTAGAACATGTAAGCGAAGCGGTTGAAGATGCCGCGTTCCTGGAAATCGGGGTCGAAGGTCTGCTGCAGGATACCGTCGGCGTAGTCGTCGCCGTTCTCGTCGGCATCGTTGTCCCCGCCGGGCGCCGCGATCTCGACGTAGTCGCGGTGCGTCGAGTGCGGGGCGCGCGCCAGGTTGTAGTCCACCGCGGCCACGGCCATCATCCCGTCGATCTCGTTCGCGTAGGCGCCGGGCCACTCAGGGGCGTTCCCCTCGTCGCCGCTGTTGCCCGCCGCGGCGGCCACGAAGGCGCCCTGGCTGACCGCGTAGCGGATCGCGCTCTCGACCGCGAAGCTCTCGGTATCTGCGCCGAGGCTCAGGTTGATGACGCGGGCGCCGTGATCGACGGCAAAGCGGATCGCGCGCGCAAGCACCGACATGCTCGGCGGGTTGGGCGCGTTGTTCTCCTCGTCCCAGTCGCTGGTCAGCACCTTGATCGGCATGATCCCGACATTGAAGGCGATGCCCGCCACGCCGGCGCCGTTGTTGGTCGTCTGGGCGATGGTCCCGGCCACGTGGGTCCCGTGCCCGTCGGTATCCACGGGGACATCGTCGTCCCAGATGAAGTCGTAGCCGGGCACGAAGCGGGTGCCTGCCAGGTCGGGCGCCTGGGCGAACGCCCCCTGGTTGGTGTACGCGACGCCGCTGTCGATCACGGCAACGGTGATGCGCGACGAACCGCCCCGGTTCAGCTCCCAGGCTTGCTCCATCCCGACGCGCTGGAGGTGCCACTGCAGGCTGAAGTGCTCGTCGTTGGGCCGCCACAGCGGACGGACGATCGCATCGGGCTCGGCGCGCGCGACGCCCGGCTGGGCGCGCAGCCGCTCGGCGGCGGCCACCGGGTCGGCGTCGGGCGGGATCTCCACGTAGTGGAAGTCGGCCCAGGAGGGACGCCGCACCGCAATCGCCCCGGCCTCGCGCGCCAGGCTTCGGAAGTCGCGCGCCCGCAGGCCGGCGTCGAAGCGCACCACAACGCGGCCGGGCACGTAACGCGTGGCCGGGGCCTGGCGCTGCTGCGCCGGCCGGATGAACCCGGAAGCAACGGCCGGCCGGCTGGCCTGCCGCAGCCACGACTGCTTCAGGCCCTGGGGCGCAGGCGCCGACTGGCTGGCCCCGCCTGCGAGGGCGAGCGCGGCGGCCAGGACGAGCCCGAGCGAGGCGAGCGCGGCGGTCGGTCGCGAACCCTTGGTCATGACTGTCTCCCCGCGCGAGTGTATCACTTCGCCCGCCGCGCTATGATGAGGGCATGAGCCCGCTCAAGGACGTCACGTCGGTCGCGCCGGCCCTGCTGCTGTCGATGCCGCAACTCGACGATCCGAACTTTCGCCACACCGTCGTCCTGCTTTGCCAGCACTCGGCAGAGGGGGCCTGGGGCCTGGTGCTCAACCGGCCGACCGGGACACCCGCCGTCCAGGCCGTCAAGCTCGATCCGCCGGTGAAGGCCGCCAACTCGCTCGACCTGTGGGTGGGAGGCCCGGTGGAGCCGGAGCGGGGCTGCATCCTGATGGGCGACGACCCCCAGGACGAAGAGGCCGTCGAGGTGTGCCCCGGCCTCTACATCTCGGGCTCCGCGTCGCTGCTGCGTCGGCTCATGGAGGACGAGCAGGCGCCCGCCCGCACTCGCCTCCTCATGGGGTACGCCGGCTGGGGACCCGGCCAGCTGGATGAGGAACTGCGCCAGTCGGCCTGGCTGATCAGCGATATCGACCTGGGCCTGGTGTTCGACGTCGATGCGACGTTGATGTGGGAAAAGGCGATCCGCCGCCTCGGCGCCGACCCGGGCGCGCTGCACATGAGCCAGGGAGTGCACTGAAGGCTCAAGGCTCAGGGCTCAAGACTCAGGGGCTTGCCCGCCGTAGCCGCGCAGCGAAGGCTTGGCGCCAAGGCGGGCTACTGCCAGCGGAACAGGCGCAGCGCCAGCCCGAAGCAGCCGACGGTCCAGACCGTGAGGATTGCCCCCTCCCCCGCCACGCCCTGCACCCCGGCCCCGTCGAGCATCACCGCGCGCAACGCGTCGTTCAGCGCCGTGAGCGGCAGCGCGTTGATCAGCGGCTGCGTCACCTCGGGAAAGTGTGCCGACGAGAAGAACACCCCCGACAGCACCCACATCGGCACCATCGTGAAGTTCATCCAGCCTGAGACCGCCTCGATCGTCCGGGCGCGGCTGGCGACCAGCATCCCGAGGCCGGCGAACGCGAGGGCCCCGAGCACCGCGAGCGCCGACACCAGCACGAGCGACCCGGCCATCGGCACGTCGAGGACCAGGCGCGCGAACACCAGCAGCGCGCCCACCTCGAGGCCGAGGAAGACGAGCCGCGCCAGCATCTGGGCCGCCAGGTAGTGGACCCGCGACATCGGCGTGGCCGCCAGGCGTTTCAGCAGGCGGCGGCTGCGCGCGTAGACCACCGCGTAGCCGAGCGACCACATCCCGGTGCCCATGATGTTCATGCCGAGCAGGCCGGGGATCACCCAGTCCACGTACCGCGAGCCCGGGATCTCCACGCGCTCGATCCGCGGCTCGAAGCGATCTTCCCGCCCCTCGGCCCGCTGCAGGGCGTCGTCCACGGCAAACCGCGCGAGGCGGCTTTCTTCCCGCACGGGGTCGAACCGGTACTCGGGCGGCGAGCCGGGCCGCACGACCAGCGCGACCTCGCCATCACGCAGGGCGCGGTCGGCCGCCTCGGGCGACAGGTCGTGGACGACCAGGCCAGGCACCGACAGGAGCGCCTCGCGTGCCCTCGCGTCGCCCTGTCCCGGGATCAGGCCCACGTGGATCTCGGGCTCTCCCGATCCGCTGAACGCAAGGCCGAGCGCGAAGGCGAGCAGCACCGGGAAGAACACGACCCAGAAGACCGCCTCGGGCTCGCGCAGGAACTCGCGCAGCCGGGCGAGGGTCAGCTCGATCACGGGGTGGAAGGCGCCGCCGCGGTCAGTCATCGCGCAGGTGCCGGCCCGTCAGGGCAACGAAGACGTCTTCCAGGGTCTTGCCCGCCTCGCCCAGCCCCCGCACCAGCGCCTCGGGGGTGTCGAGCGCGATGATCCGTCCCTGGTCCACGATGCCGACGCGGTCGCACACCGACTGCGCCTCGTCCATGTAGTGGGTCGTGAGCAGCACCGTTCCGCCCCGCGACCGGAACGCGCGCAGGACGTCCCAGAAGTGGCGGCGCGACTGCGGGTCGAGGCCGGTGGTGGGCTCGTCGAGGAAGAGCACCTCGGGCTGGTTGACCAGCGCACAGGCCACCGACAACCGCTGGCGCTGGCCGCCTGACAGCTTCCCCACCCGGCTGCCGCGCTTCGACTCGAGTTCGACCAGCTGGATGACCTCGTCGACCGACGGCCCACGGCGGTAGAACGACCGGAACAGGCGGATGGTCTCCTCGACGGTGAGCTTCTCGCTGAGCTGTGTCTCCTGGAGCTGGATGCCCAGGCGCTGGCGGAGGGCGCGGGCGTGCCGGCCCCACCGAAGCCCCAGCACCTCGACCTCCCCCGCGTCGGGCGCCAGCAGCCCCTCCAGGATTTCAATCGTGGTGGTCTTCCCCGCCCCGTTCGGGCCGAGCAGGCCGAAGCACTCGCCGCGGCGCACCTCGAGGTCGAGGCCGGCCACTGCCACCACGTCGCCGTAGCGTTTCTGGAGGCCGCGACAGGCGACCGCGGGGGGCGGGGGTTCCAGGCGGGCCGCATCGATCACTTCGTGATTGTGACACAAGGTGTACACTGATGAGCCGTGGCGCACGTACGGACCATCCTGATCGCAGCCCCGGAACTGATTCCCGCCCTCCGAGAGCGGGTCGGTGGCGACGAGGAGGTGCTGACCTTCTCGGACGCGGAGCCCATGCGGGCGCTCGAGGTCATCGTGCGCCAGCGCCCTCCCCTGATCGTGCTGGAGCGGCTGTTCGCGGCAACCCCGCGCGGCGCCGCCTTGATCACGCGCCTCAAGGCCGACCCCGCCCTCGATCACAGCCAGATCGTGATCATGGCGCACGACAGCGACTACCGCCGGGTCTCACCCCGGCGCAAGCGCGCGGCGTCGGGGGCCGTGCGTGCCGCGTCAGGGGCCGTGCGCGCCGCATCGGGAGCTGTGCGCGCGGCGTCGGGGACGGCACGGGCGGCGTCTGGAGCCGTGCGCGCGGCAAAGGCTCGACTCGACACCGGCACGAGGCGCGCGCCCCGGTGGAAGATGCGGGTCGGCGTGACCGTGGCCGTTGACGACGAGGTGGCCGGGCTGGTGGATCTGTCGGTACTGGGCGCGCAGGTCCTGGCCACCGAGGTGCTGAAGCCCGGCCAGCGCGTCGAGGTGCGCTTCGAGCCCGGCCGCACCGGCCTCGTGGTGCCGGCCGAGGTCATCTGGGTGAAGGTGGAACTTGCCGGCCGCCGCCCGCGCTACCGGGCGGGCGTCGAGTTCCGGCGCGCGGCGGCCCAGGCGCTCACCGCGTTTGCCGAGGCCCACAAGGCCTGAAGAACCGACCGTTTCTCAGGCTTCCAGCCAGCTCCCCACGATCGACCCCTCGCGGAACACGGTGTCCTCGCGCTCCGACCCGGTCGAGACGATCCCCACGGGAACCCCGCTCAGCTCCTCGAGCCGGCGCACGTAGGCCTGTGCCTCGGCGGGCAGCTCCTCGAAGCGCCGGATGCCGCGCGTGGGGCGGCTCCAGCCGGGCAGCGTCTCGTAGATCGGCCGGCAGGTGGACAGCACCCGGATGTCGCCTGGGAACTCGGTCAGCACCTGGTCGCCGCACTTGTACGCCGTGCAGACGAGGATCTGCGGGAGGCCGTCGAGGACGTCGAGCTTCGTAAGGGCGAGCGAGTCGAGGCCGTTGACGCGCACCGAGTAGCGCACCGTCACCGCGTCGTACCACCCGCAGCGCCGCGGCCGGCCGGTCGAGGCGCCGTACTCCTGCCCGGTCTCGCGCAGGCGTTCCGCCATCGGGCCGGTCAGCTCGGTCGGCAGCGGCCCGCCGCCGACGCGCGTCGTGTAGGCCTTCGCCACGCCGAGAACGCCCGTGACGGCGCGCGGCGGCACGCCGAGACCCGTGCAGGCCCCGCCGACGGTGGAGTTCGACGAGGTCACGTAGGGATAGGTGCCGTGGTCGATATCGAGCAGCGTGCCCTGGGCGCCCTCGAACATGATCCGTTCGCCGCGCTTCATCGCCTCGGCCAGGAACACCGAGACGTCGGTCACCCACGGCCGCATCCGCTCGCCGTGCGCCAGCAGGTGCTCGACCAGCGGGCGCCACTCGAGGGCCGAGTCGCCAACCAGGCGGTTGCGCGCGTGGACGTTCTCGCGCACCTGCTCGGCCAGCGAGGTCGCCTCGAAGAGGTCGCCCACGCGGATGCCCCGGCGGCCCACCTTGTCCTCGTACGCGGGGCCGATGCCGCGCGAGGTCGTCCCGATCTTCCGGTCGCCCCGCCTAGCCTCGTTGAGCAGGTCGAGGTCGCGGTGGTACGGCAGGATCAGGTGGGCCTTGTCGCTGATCACCAGCCGGTCGTCCACCTCGATGCCGTACTCGGCCAGCGTCTCGATCTCCTGGAACAGCGCGTCGGGATCGACGACGACGCCGTTGCCGATGACACAGCGGATCCCGGGGTGCAGGATGCCCGACGGGATGAGGTGCAGCACGAAACGCGTGCCGCCCGCCAGCACCGTGTGCCCGGCGTTGTGGCCGCCCTGGTACCGCGCGACGACCTGGAAGTGCGGCGTGAGCAGGTCCACGATCTTGCCCTTGCCCTCGTCGCCCCACTGCGCACCGATCACGGCAACGTTCATGCGCCCCTTCGCTCCTTGAAACCGGTCAATCCTAGCACATCGGATCTCGCTCCCAGCCGGCAGACGAGGGCCGGATTAGAATGAGGTGCTTGCCCTCCGAGGTGGTCGATGATCCTGCTGGACGGTCGTTCGTTGTCGCTCGAGCAGTTGCTGGCCGTCGCCGACGGCGGCGAGCAGGTGGGCATTTCGCCCGAGGCCGCCAGCCGGGTCCGCGCGGCGCGCGCGGTCGTGGACGCCCTGGCGGGCGGCGCCGCCCCC
>JARKSS010000287.1 GCA_029974175.1 Vicinamibacterales bacterium | reverse complement strand
AAGCCGCAGGTGCGGTATAGAATACCGTCCCGTCCCCGCGGGGGCGAGCCGAAGGCCGGCCGCCTCGTGAACCTTTCACCTCGGACATCTCATCATGTACAGTTTCCACTGGCTGGACATCGTCGTCATCGTCGGGTTCTTTCTGGTGATTTTCGGCATCGCCGCCTACTACTCGAAGAAGGCGGGCAAGGACACCGGCGAGTTCTTCCTGTCGGGCCGCGACATGCCCTGGTACATCGCGGGCACGGCGATGGTCGCCACCACCTTCGCCGCCGACACCCCGCTGGCCGTCACCGAGCTGGTCGCCCGCAACGGCATCGCCGGCAACTGGCTCTGGTGGAACCTCGCCATCGGGGGCATGCTGACGGTCTTCTTCTTCGCCAGGCTGTGGCGCCGCGCCAACATCATGACCGACGTGGAGTTCGTCGAGCTCCGCTACTCGGGCAAGGCCGCCGCCGCCCTGCGCGGCTTCCGCGCCGTCTACCTCGGCCTGTTCATGAACGCCATCGTGCTGGGGTGGGTCAACAAGGCGATGGAGAAGATCTTCAAGGTCACCATCCCCGGCGTTGACCCGTTCCTGCTCGTGGTGGCCGCCGCCGTCATCCTGGCGGTCTACGCGTCGGCGTCCGGCCTGGCCGGAACCGCCCGCACCGACAGCTTCCAGTTCGTCTTCGCCATGATCGGCTGCATCATCCTGGCGGTCCTCGTCCTGCGGCTGCCCGAGGTCGGTGGGCTCGCCGCCCTCAAGGGCAAGCTCGCCCCGCAGGTGCTCGACTTCCTGCCAAGGGTCGGAACGGTGAGCGCCGAGAGGGTCACCGGCGGCGTCCTCGCCATGTCGGCGGGGGCGTTCCTCGCCTACATCGGCGTCCAGTGGTGGTCGGCGTGGTACCCGGGGGCCGACCCGGGCGGCGGCGGCTACGTCGCCCAGCGCATGATGTCGGCCAAGGACGAGAAGAACAGCCTCTTCGCCACGCTGTGGTTCACGATCGCGCACTACACGCTGCGCCCCTGGCCCTGGATCCTCGTCGCGCTGGCGGCGCTGGCGATCCTCCCCCGGGCCGAGAACGCCGACGCGGTGCGCGCCGAGAACCCCGCCCTCTACGAGCAGGTGGTGGCGGCCTACTCGAACCCGGCCACGCTCAGGGGCGAGGGCCTCGACGCCCAGACGCCCGAGTTCCGGGAGATGTACGAGAAGTACGAGAACACGGTCGATCCCGGCGTGATGTACCCGAAGCTGATGGTGCGCTACCTGCCGGCCGGCCTGCTCGGGCTCCTGATCGCTGTCTTCCTGGCGGCGTACATGTCCACGCTCGCCTCGCAGCTCAACTGGGGCACCTCCTACCTCGTCCACGACTTCTACCGGCGCTTCATCAAGTCCGACGCCTCCGAGAAGCACTACGTCCTGGTCTCCCGGGTGAGCGTCCTCCTCATGACGGTGTTCTCGCTAATCGTCACGCGCTACTTCCTGACCCGGATCTCCGGCGCCTGGGAGTTCGTCATCAACGCCAGCGCCGGCATGGGCGCGGTGCTCATCCTCCGCTGGTTCTGGTGGCGGGTGAACGCGTGGTCGGAGATTGCCGCGATGGCCGCGCCGCTCGTGATCTACCCGATCGCCCGGTACGGCTTCGGTATCGAGCCCCCGATCACGCTGTACCCGACGGTGCTCGGCACGACGATCGTCTGGGTGGCCGTCACCTTCCTGACCCGGCCGACCGACGAGGCGACGCTGGTCAAGTTCTACCGGCGCACCTACCCCGGCGGCGCCGGCTGGAAACGCGTGGCGGGGCTGGCGCCAGACGTCAAGGGCGACACCGGCTTCGGCCGGCTGTTCGTCAACTGGGTCCTGGGCATCGTCGTCGTCTACTCGGTGCTGTTCGGCCTCGGTGAGCTGCTGTTCGGCAGCGGCCTGGTGGCCACGCTGCTCTTCCTGCTTGCGGTCGGGGCCGCCTGGATTATCTGGAGAGACCTGAAGGCGCGCGGGCTGGGGGCGGAATCGGTTCCGTCGCAGGTTCGCTGAGGGTTTGCACGACACGCAGCGGAAGGCTGGCCGGCGGCCCGCCCGCCAGCCATCCGCTCCCTTACTTCCCCCCGAAGATCAGCTCGCCGTACTTATCGAACTGGTGGAAGGTGCCCCGCACCCGCGCCCAC
>JARKSS010000286.1 GCA_029974175.1 Vicinamibacterales bacterium | reverse complement strand
ATGTCGGGATCGACGCCGTGGCCTTCGATGAGCCACTGCCCCTCGGGGCCGTAGACGCCGATCTCCGCGGCCGTCGCGATGCCGCGGTCCACCAGCACGTTGCTCGACGAGAGCCAGATCTCACCGCCCCAGGTGCGCGTGCCGATCAGCTTGCCGAGGCCGAGGCGCCGGAAGCCCTCGGCGAACGCCTCGCCGTCCGAGGCGGTGGACTGGTCGCACAGGACGACGAGGTGGCCGCGGAAGGCGTACTGCATGTTCCAGGTCGGGCGGCCGACCCGAGGCTGCCAGTAGAACCACGCCTTGCGGAGCAGGCGTCCCAGCACCCAGCTGTCGATGTTCCCGCCGTTGTTGTGGCGGACGTCGATGATCAGCCCCTCGCGGTCGAACACCGGGTAGTACTCGCGGTACCACTGCGCGATGTCGTTGCTCCCCATCGCGCGCAGGTGGACGTAGCCGATCTTCCCGCCGCTCGCCTTCTCGACGGCAAGCCGCCGCGTGTACTCCCACTCGTCGTAGCGCAGCTCGTTCTCGCGCGACTGGCTGATCGGCACGGCAATCGCGTCGCGGGCCGCGCCGCCCCCCTTCGGCTTCACCCGCAGCAGCACCTGCTTGTCGGCCTGGTTCCGCAGCAGGCTCGCGATGTCGGGCACCGAGAGCGTGGGAACGCCGTTGACCGCCTCGATGACATCGCCCTCGCCAACGCCGACCCCGGGCCGGGTGAGCGGGGCAAGGCGGTCGGGGCGGTCGGCGTCGGACCTGTAGATGTGCTCCACCCGGTATCCGCCCGCCGCCTCGTCTCGCGCCAGGCGCGCGCCGAGCGACGCCGAGGTGACCCGGTCCTGCCCCTCGCGGCGGTCGCCGCCGTAGACGAAGATGTGCAGGGCGGACAGCTCGCTCACCATCTGCGCCAGCACGTCGCTCAGCTCCTCGCGGTCGGTCACCCGTTCGGCCAGCGGCTGGAACCGCGCCTTGATTGCCGGCCAGTCTAGGCCGTGCATCCCGCGGTCGTAGAAGTAATCGCGCTCGAGCCGCCAGGCCTCCTGGTACATCTGCGCCCACTCCTCCCGCGGGTCGAGGCGGAAGGTCCAGTCCTTCAACGGCACCTGGCGCTTGGCCAGCTCGGGTGCCGCCGGCGCCTTGGCCGCCGCGTCGAGGACGTAGAAGTCCTTCGCCTTCCTGAGCAGCAGCTTCTTGCCGTCCTGCGACAGCTCGTACGAGACGATGTCCTCGGCGAAGGTCTCGGCCTCGGGCTTCTTGTTGTCGATCGGGAAGGTCTTCAGCATCCGCTTGGCGTCGCGGCCGGCGTCTCTCGAGACGTAGTAGAGGCGCTTGCCGTCCACCGAGAGGTCGGCGTAGTTGCCGGGCGGAACCGGGATCTCGACGATCCGCGCCTCGATGCCTTCGAGGTCGATCTCCACCCTCGGCACCGCGGCCGGTTTGGCGGCCTCGTCCGGCTTGCCGGCCGGGGCGGCGTCCTTCTTGCCGCCCTTCGGCACGTCCTTCTTCGCGTCCTTCGCGGAAGCAGGCTTCTCCTCGCCAGCCTGCTCCTTCTTCGGCTCCTTCGCTTCCTCCTTCTTCGCCGGGTGCAGCTCATCGTCGGGCTGGAAGGGCGAGCGCTCGCCCTTCTTCAGCGCCAGCGCGTAGACCTTCGTCTGCTTGTCGAAGTACGGTTCGGGCTGGCGCGATCCCCACGGGCTGCTGACGCTCGATTCGAAGTGGCGGTCGGAGAGGAAGTAGAGCCACTTGCCGTCCGGGCTCCAGGCCGGGCTGCCGCTGTCGTAGCGGTCGGTGGTCACCGGCGTGACGCGCCCGGTTGCCGCCTCCAACACCCAGATCCGCGCCAGCTGGTTCGGCCCCGGCACGACGTACGCGAGCCAGCGGCTGTCGGGGGACCACTGAATCTCGTCGAACCGGCCGTCGAGCGCCTCGGCCACCTTCGTCTGCGTCTTCTTCGCGATGTCGTAGATCCAGAGGAGGCCGTCCTTGTCGTGGTGGGCGATGAGGCGGCCGTCGGGCGACGGCAGGCCGTCCCAGCGCAGCACCTTCCCGTCGGAGGTCAGCTGCGCCGGCGAGCCGACACCATTGGCGGGGACGCGCCAGAACTCGACCTCGCCGCTCTCGTCGGAAAGCGCCAGCACGGTCTTGCCGTCCGGGAAGAAGCGCGCGTTGCGGTAGCGGACCCGCGGGTTGCGGGTGGCCTCGACCAGGCGTCCCTGGAGGGCGGGGGCGACGAACACCTGGCCGCGGGCCGTGAGCGCGACCCGGTCGCCGTCGGGCGAGAGGTGTGCGGAGGTGACCCAGTCGATCGGGCTGGTCACCCACTTCTCGCGCATCTGGTCGAAGTCGGAGACGAGCGTGATTGGCACCGCGCGGTCGTTGCCGCTGGCCAGGTCGAGCACGTGGATGTCGGCGCCGAGCTGGTAGGCAATCCGCCCCTCGGAGAGCGACGGGGAGCGCACCTCGAAGTCGCCGTGCTGCGTGTGCTGCCGCAGGTCGCCGCCCGCCTCGGCCATCGACCAGATGTTCATCGCGCCGTCGCGATCGCTGGCGAAGTAGATGCGCCCCTGCCAGGGCATCGGCGTCTTGCTGGTGCCGTCGTAGTCGCCGGTCAGCGGCACCGCCTCGGCGCCGTCGGTGAACTTCCACAGGTTCTGCGCCGTGCCCCCCCTGTAGCGCCGCGTGTGGCTCCCCTGGAAGGCGAGGCGCGTGAAGAAAAGGGTCGTCGCCTTGGCGTCGTACGCGCCGTCGCTCGCCTGGGCGAGCGGCACGAGCGTGCGCGTGCGCGTGGCGGGATCGATCTTCGCCAGCTGCGTGTTCGGAAGGCCCGAGAAGCGGGTGGTCGCGTAGAGGATCTCGCCCGCGGGCGTCCAGCCCACCACCTGCGCGTTGCCGCCGTCGTAGGTCTGCCGCACGGGGACGCCGCCCTCGAGCGGCAGCGTGTAGACCTCGGTCGGCCCCTCGTAGGAGGCCGAGTAGGCGACCGTCCTGCCGTCCGGCGAGATGGCCGGCCGGGTCTCGGCGGCCGGGTGGGTAGTGAGGCGCTGCGCGACGCCGCCGGCGAGCGGCACCCGCCAGAGGTCACCCTCGGCGGTGAAGACGAGCGTGTCCCGCCAGATGGCCGGGAAGCGGTAGTACCCGAGCCGGGCCGGCTGGCCGGCGAGCGGGGCGACCAGGAAAGTTACGAAAAGCGCGAGGACGGTGGTGGTGCGGTGACGCATATGGGTTTTGGCGATTATCGCGCAGACGCGAAAAGGAGAGAAAAAGAGAGTGTCACGGTTCGCGGCCGGTTTAGAATCCGCCCATGCCCAAGCTGAAGCTGGTCCATCCCCGCAGGCCCGCCACCGGGGGCCGTACCGAAAGTGTGAAAAACCTCACCACGAGGGGCCGTACCAAAAGAGTGAAGAATCTCACCGGTTCGGTACGGCCCCAAATGGTGAAACCCCTCACCGGTTCGGCACGGCCCCCCGTCATGGCGAAGATCGACTACAAGAAGAGCCTCCCCGAGGTGTACGGGGCCCGGCGCGCGCCCGCCGAGGTCCGCGTCCCGGGCGGCACGTTCCTGGCCGTGGATGGCGTCGGCGAGCCGGGCGACGCGGCGTTCCAGGAGGCGATGCACCAGCTCTTCACGCTCGCCTACACGACCAGGTTCACGATGAAGAAGGCGGGCGGCGTCGACTTCACCGTCCCGGCCCTCGAGTGCGTGTACCTGGACAACCCGTGCGAGAAGGGGCGGCGCGAGTGGCACTGGCGCGTGATGGTGCGCGTCCCGCCATGCGTGAAGGCCCCCACTCTGCGCGAGGTGCGGAAGGCGATTGCCGCGAAGAAGGGGCCGGCCACCGACGCGGTGAAGCGCATCACCTGGGCCGAGGGGAAGGCGCTCCAACTGCTGCACGTCGGCCCGTACGACCAGGTGGGGACGGCCTACCAGCGCCTGGCAGACGAGACCGCCGCGCGCGGGCTGCAGGTGGTGGGGCCCGCCCACGAGATCTACCTCAACGACCCGCGCCGCGTCGCCCCCGAGCGCCTGAAGACCATCGTCAGGATGGCGGTGAAGAAGGGGCGGTAGGCGGCCGGGCTTGACCTTCCACCCGTGTCTCGGTTACCGTTCGGCTGTCCCGTGAGCACAAGGACTCGTCCCGCTCGCTCCGCCGTCGCCCGCGTGGCACTCGCGCCCGCCGGGCCCGCGGCGCGCCCGGACGCGGTCTGCCTCCAGGCCTTCGGCTACGCGTTTACCTATTGGGGGTGGTTTACCACCCACTGAAGGGGCGCGGGTCGAAAACCGTTTTCGAGAACC
>JARKSS010000284.1 GCA_029974175.1 Vicinamibacterales bacterium | reverse complement strand
GTCGTAGAGCTCGTCGACCCAGTACTTGTTGGCGAGGGTCCGCTGCACGCCGGGCAGGCGCGCCGCGAAGGCGTCGTCCGCCGCCACCCCGCGCCGGCCCCAGAGCGACCGCGCCACCAGGATGCCCAGAACCGCCACCGCCACCGAGGCCACGATCAGCACCCACTCCACGCCGTGCGAGAGGCCCGGCGCCTCGCCGCCCCCGAGCGGCCGGACCACCGGCGCCAGCCAGTGGTGCAGCCAGTTCAGGTCTTTCCCGAACGTCATCCCCGACGGGATCCCGATCCACCCCGCCGTCACCGCCCCCACCGCCAGCAGCAGCAGCGGCACCGTCATCACCCGCGGCGACTCGTGCGCGTGTGCCCGCGCCTCGGCCGTCCCCCGGAACTCGCCCCAGAAGACCAGCGTCAGCAGCCGCCACATGTAGCAGGCCGTCAGCCCCGCCGTCAGCAGCCCGATCCCCCAGAGCACGTAGTGGCCGCCCGCGAACGCTCCCGCCAGGATCTCGTCCTTGCTGAAGAAGCCCGCCAGCGGCGGAATCCCCGCGATCGCCACCGTCGCCACCAGGAACGTCCCGTACGTCGCCGGCAGCACCTTCGCGAGACCGCCCATCTTCCGGATGTCCTGCTCCCCCGACAGCGCGTGGATCACCGAGCCCGCTCCGAGGAAGAGCAGCGCCTTGAAGAACGCGTGCGTCCCCAGATGGAAGATCGCCGCCGTGTACGCACCCACCCCCGCGCCCACGAACATGTACCCCAGCTGCGAGACCGTCGAGTACGCCAGAACCTTCTTGATGTCGTCCTGCGCGAGGCCGATCGTCGCCGCGAACAGCGCCGTCGCCGCGCCCACCGACGCCACGAAGAGCGCCACCCCCGGGGAGAGCTGGTAGAGCACGTTCGCCCGCACCACCATGTAGACGCCCGCCGTGACCATCGTCGCGGCGTGGATCAGCGCCGAGACCGGCGTCGGACCCGCCATCGCGTCCGGCAGCCAGACGTAGAGCGGAATCTGCGCCGACTTGCCCATCGCCCCCACGAAGAGGCAGAGCGCCACGAAACCCGCGAACGAGAGACCCAGCAGGTACGGCGCCACCGCCCCGGCCGGATCCGCCGCCACCGCCGCGAACAGCGTCCGGTACTCGAGCGTCCCGTAGCGCGAGGCGAGCGCGAACATCCCCACCAGGAAGGCGAAGTCGCCCACCCGGTTGACGATGAACGCCTTCCGTCCGGCGTACGGCGGGAACTCCTCCTCGTAGTAGAAGCCGATGAGCAGGTAGGAGCAGAGACCCACCCCCTCCCAGCCCACGAACGTCACCAGGAAGTTGTTCCCCAGCACCAGCAGCAGCATCGCCCCCATGAACAGGTTCATGTAGGCGAAGAACCGCTGGTAGCCCCGGTGTCCCGCCATGTACCCGACCGCGTAGACGTGGATCAGGAAACCCACCACCGTCACCACCG
>JARKSS010000280.1 GCA_029974175.1 Vicinamibacterales bacterium | reverse complement strand
CGCGAGCTCATCAGCCAGCCCCGCCTCGTGCAGTTCGCCCAGCGGGTGTCGGCGGACTACCACCTGCCCGGCATGACCGTGGAGCAGGTGACGGCCTACATCCACCACCGCCTGGCGGTGGCCGGGGCGGAGCGGGAGATCTTCACGCCGTCGGCCTGCGAATGCGTCTATCTCGCGAGCCGCGGCATCCCGCGGCTCGTCAACCAGGTCTGCGACTATGCGCTGGTCTATGCCTTCACCGACGGCCTCGACCGGGTCGACGCCGGGGTGATCGAACAGGTGGTGGCCGACCGCCGGGCGCGCGGCAGCCTCAAGGCCGCGCCCTGACGGCGCGGAAAGGACATTAGGGACATGCTGGGCAACGTCGACCTGAAATTCTACCTGTCGATCTTCCTGCGGCGGCTGCCGTACTTCATCGTCATCGCCGCGACGCTGGCGGCGGTCGGCGTCGCCGTCGCCTCGATCCTGCCGCCGAGCTACCGCTCCGCGGCCTCGATCCTCGTCGAGGCGCCGCAGATCCCGGGCGACCTCGCGCGGACCACGGTCCCCATCGACCCGATCGAGCAGATCCAGATCATCCAGCAGCGGCTGATGACGCGGGCGAACATCCTGTCGCTCGCCGACCGCTTCGGCCTCTACGAGGCGCAGCCGGGGCTCCCGGCCGACGCGGTGATCGCCGACGTGCGCGCCCGCACCGAGCTGGTGCCGATGGTGCCGAACGCCCGCAATCCCGGCGCCACGATCATCGAGGTCGCCTTCTCCTCGAAGGACCCGCAGGAAGCGGCGAAGATCACCAACGAGCTCGTCACCCTGATCATGCAGGAGAATGTCAGCCTGCGCACCGGCCGGGCCGAGGACACGCTCGACTTCTTCAAGGGCGAGGTCGAGCGGCTGTCGGGCGAGCTCGACGCGATCAGCCAGAAGCTGATGGCCTTCAAGGGCGCAAACGAGAACGCGCTGCCCGACAGCCTCGCCTTCCGCCGCAGCCAGCAGGCGACGCTGCAGGAGCGCCTCCTGCAGATCGAGCGCGACACCACCGCGCTGCAGGACGAACGCAAGCGCACGGTCGACATCTACGAG
>JARKSS010000270.1 GCA_029974175.1 Vicinamibacterales bacterium | reverse complement strand
CTCGTAGGCGGGGCCGAAGCAGGAGGCGCCCTGCACCGCGCCGACGACCACCGGGCCCGGGTTCGCGACGAGGCGGTCGAAGGCCTGCTTCGCGACCAGCGCGTGGTCGGTCTGGCAGACCGAGGCGGTCTCGCCGTCCGGACCCAGCCCCTCGATCTCGTCGAAGGCGAGCTCGGGCCCGGTCGCTATCACCAGATAGTCGTAGTCGACGGAGCCGCCGCCCACGAGCTCGATCCGGCGCTCGGCGGGATGCACCCGCGCCGCGCCTTCGGCATGGAGCGCGATGTCGGTGGCCGCGAAGGCGCGGGTCAGGTCGGCCTCGACGGCTGCCCGCTCGCGCCAGCCGACGGCCACCCACGGGTTCGAGGGCACGAAGCTGAAGGTCGTGCCCTTGCTGATCACCGAGATCCTGTGCCCCTTGCCGAGCTTCTCGCGAAGCTCATATGCCAGGATCGTGCCACCAAGGCCGGCCCCGAGAACTGCAATATGCGCCACGTCGTTCCCCTCCTTTTCCCCGGTTCCGGCTTCGGTTGAGCCGGCCGCTTCAGGCCTTGACGCATATATGCAGTTTATCTAAATTAGCAAGACCTAAATTATGGATGACCATGATCGGGCCAGGTGACATCACGGAGTTGGAGCGGAAGGTGAGCGACGTGAGTGCCACCCTCCGGCTGCTCGCGAACGAGAAGCGGCTGCTCGCGCTTTGCCAGCTCGCCGAGGCCGGCGAGATGTCGGTGGGCGCGCTGAGCGAAGCCGTCGGCCTCAGCCAGTCGGCCCTTTCGCAGCATCTGTCGTTGCTGCGGGCCGAAGGCGTGGTCAGCACCCGCCGCGAGGCGCAGACGCTCTACTACCGGATCGCCGACCTGCGGATCATGGATCTGCTCGGGACCCTCCGCGTCCTTTACTGCTGAATCCGGCGGTGCCTTCCGGCGCCGGGCGCGTTATCTGTCGCGTCCGGGAAGCCTTTTGAGGGAGGAACGGGTGCGGATCACCAGAGCGGGCAGCACGCCGTCGGCCGC
>JARKSS010000268.1 GCA_029974175.1 Vicinamibacterales bacterium | reverse complement strand
AAGCCGCCGGGCCGCACGCGCTCGCGTCCGCGGGTCGGTCGAGCGGAGTTGCAGCGAGGTGAGCCATCGCATCGCGTCGATTGTACCTGCTCACGGCGCTGCGGTAGAATCGACGCCCGCCCCTGGGAGAACCAAGACATGTCGCCTTCCACCTTCCGCTCAGCCGCCTGCCTGGCCGGCATCGTGGCGCTGGTTGCCGGCTGCGGTCCCCGCGTCGATCCGGCCGACCTCGTCCTCCTCAACGGCGTCGTGGCGACCGTGGACCCCGGGAACCCGCGTGCCGAAGGGGTGGCCGTCCGCGGCGGGAGAATCGTCGCGGTGGGGACCACCCGCGAGATGCAGGCCTACGCCGGCGAACGCACCGAGGTGATCGACCTCGTGGGCCGGTTCGCGATGCCCGGCTTCATCGAGTCGCACGCGCACTTCATGGGTGTGGGTGCGGCCCGCATGCAGCTCGACCTGGTGAACACCACCAGCTGGGACGAGATCGTGGCGATGGTCGCCGAGGCGGCGTCGAAGGCGAAGCCGGGCGAGTGGATCACCGGCCGGGGCTGGCACCAGGAGAAATGGACGCGGCCGCCCGACCCCGCGGTGGAAGGGTTTCCGACGCACGAGCTGCTGAGCCGCGCCGCCCCGGACAACCCGGTGTTCCTGACGCACGCAAGCGGCCACGCGTCGATTGCCAACGCGAAGGCGATGCAGCTGGCCGGCATCACGCGCGGCACCCCCAATCCGCGCGGCGGCGAGATCCTCAAGGACGCGAAGGGCGTTCCGATTGGCGTCTTCCGCGAGACCGGCGACGAACTGGTCGAGCGGGCCCTTCGGAAGGCCCGCGAGGCGCGCTCGGCCGAGGAGGTCGAGGCCGAGCTCGATCGGCAGATCGAGATGGCCGACCGCGAATTCCTCTCCAAGGGGATCACGACCGTCCACGACGCCGGCGCGTCGTTCGAGACGGTGGAGCGCTACAAGCGGTTCGCGGAGGCCGGCAAGCTGGGCGTGCGCCTCTACGTCATGCTCAACGAGTCGAACGAGCGCCTGGCGGCCAACGCCGCGAAGTACCGCATGGTGGATGCGGCCGACGGCCACCTCACCGTGCGCGCCGTGAAGCGGCTTGCCGACGGCGCGCTCGGGTCGCGCGGGGCGTGGCTGCTCGAGCCCTACGCCGACGCACCGTCCACCGGCCTCAACACCTACCCGATCGACCGGCTGGCCGAGACGGCCCGGATTGCCGCGGCCAACGACCTGCAGCTGTGCGTTCACGCCATCGGCGACCGGGCCAACCGCGAGACCCTGAACGTCTTCGAGGCCGCCTACCGCGAGGCGGGGCGCAAGGACTTGCGCTGGCGCGTGGAGCACGCGCAGCACATCGCCGCCGCCGACATCCCGCGCTTCGGCGCGCTGGGCGTGATCCCCTCGATGCAGGGCATCCACTGCACCTCTGACGCCCCGTACGTGCTGGCGCGCCTGGGCGCGGCGCGCGCGGCCGAAGGGGCCTACGCCTGGCGCAAGCTGATCGCGGCGGGGGCGACGATTGCCAACGGCACCGACGCGCCGGTCGAGGCCGTCGATCCGCTGCCGGGCTACCGTGCGCTGGTGGCGCGGCGGCAGAAGAACGGCGAGGTGTTCTACGGCGACCAGGTGCTCAGCCGCGACGAGGCGCTGGCCGCCTACACCCTGAACGGTGCCTTTGCCGCCTTCGAGGAGAAGGCGAAGGGCTCGCTGGCGCCCGGCAAGTACGCCGACATCACGATCCTCTCGGCCGACATCACGCAGGTGCCCGAGGCCGACATCGAGAAGGTCGAGGTCCTCTACACGATCGTCGGTGGGAAGGTGCTGTATCGGAAGTAGCTGACAGCGGACCGCTTCATTCAGCCTTGCTCGACCCGCCGCACCTCCACCGCCGGCCTGATGGGCGGCGCCGGCGGGTCGCCAGGATAGGCCACCCGCTCGAGGAACAGTCCCGAGGCCGGCGCCGTGAGCCGCGCCGGCCAGGGCGAGTCCTCCTCCAGGAATCCCGCCGCCTGCTCGGGCGTCAGCCCCCCGCGTCCCACCTCGACGAGCACGCCGACGAGGCGCCGCACCATCTTCCAGATGAAGTGCGATCCGCTGACGCGAACCAGCACGAGGTCGCCGTGCTCCTCGATCAGGATCGGGTCGAGCGCGACCTTCGTCGAGCTCTCCTCCGGATCGGCGTCGGTGAACGACCGGAAGTCGTGCATCCCGGCGAACCGTGCCGCCGCCTCACGCATCGGCTCCAGCGCGACCGGATCCTTCACCCACCAGACGTACGGTTTCGCGAAGGCGGTGCGTCTTCGGCACACCTGGTAGAGATAGCTGCGCGAGCAGGCGCTGCGGCGCGCGTGGAACCGGTGCGAGACCGGTTCGGCGGAGAGGACGTGGATGTCGCTCGGCAGGCCGTCGTTCACGCGGCGGCGCCACGGGCCGGGCGAGACGCCGTGACGCAGGTCCACGTGGGCGACCTGCGCGAGCGCGTGGACGCCGGCATCGGTCCGCCCCGACCCCTGGAAGTCGAGCGGTTCCTCGCCGGCGGCGTCGCGGATCGCGCGCAGCAGCTCCCCTTGCACCGTCCGCGCGTTCGCCTGGATCTGCCAGCCGCTGTACCGCGTGCCCGCGTACTCGATCGTCAGCTTGTACCGCGGCATGGATCAGATCTCGTTCTCGACCCTGGGCCGCGCCGGGCGCTGGCCGACGCGGCTTCCCGGCGGCACGTCGTGCGTCAGCCACACGTTGCCGCCGATCACCGAGCCGGCGCCGATCTTCACCCGGCCGAGCACCGTCGCCCCGCTGTAGATGATCACGTCGTCCTCGACGATCGGGTGGCGGGGGAGGCCCTTGACGGGCTTTCCCGCCGCGTCGAGCGGGAAGCTGCGGGCGCCGAGCGTCACGCCCTGGTACAGGCGGACGCGGCGGCCGATCACGCACGTTTCGCCGATGACGACCCCCGTGCCGTGGTCGATGAAAAAGGCCTCGCCAATCTCGGCGCCGGGATGGATGTCGATCCCGGTCAGGGCGTGCGCGTGCTCGGTGATCATCCGTGGCAGCAGCGGCACGCCAAGGCGCGACAGGCGGTGGGCGACCCGCTGGCACATCACCGCGAACACGCCGGGGTAGCAGAGGATCGTCTCGGCCGGGCTGGTGGCTGCCGGGTCGCCCACGTACGCCGCCTGTACGTCGGTCGCCAGCAGCCGCCGGATCGTCACCAGGTCGGCCATGAACGCATCGGTGACCTCTTGCGCGCGCCGGTCGCACTCGGGGCAGTCGGCCGGCTGGCGCTCGCGGCAGGTGAAGCAGAAGCCGCGGCGGACCTGCTCGGTGAGGCGCGTCGCCAGGCGATCGAGGCTGGCGCCCACGTGGAACCGCAGCGCCTCCTCGCTCAGCGACCGGGTTGCTCCGAAGTAGCCCGGGAAGAGCACCGCCCGAAACGTCTCGACGAGGCGGGCGACGCTCCGGGCAGACGGCAGGCTCGGGTGCATGCCCTGCAGGCTCGGCCTGGTCAGCCCATCGTCGGCGCAGACCGCGTCGATGATTTCCGCCAATCCCCTTGCGCGTTTCGCCGCACCGGCCATCCCCAGGCGCCCGTGCCTGCCCTCACCCCTGTCGGTCATGTCGTTGCTCCCTGGGTCATCCTGGACTCCACCACTTTCTCACACCTGGCCCCCGAGGACCCATCCCGGGCGACGCGAGGACATCCCTGGTTCGAGATCCAGCCGCGCTTCCGGGAGGCGACCCGCGACGGTCGATGCGCCTGGGGTACAATTCGGGCTTCACCGACAGCCGAGCCGCGGGGGCCCGCCATGGCACTCATGAGACGTGTGATCCTCGCCTGGGCCGAGAGCGCGTGGCTGCGCGAGCGCGCGACGCGGGCCGCCTTCGTCCGTCGCTCGGTCTCGCGCTTCATGCCGGGTGAGGCGATGGAGGACGCGCTGGGGGCGGCACGGGAGATCGAGGCGCAGCAGCGAATCGGCACGCTGCTGACCCGCCTTGGCGAGAACGTGTCGTCGTCGGCCGAAGCCGAGGCGGTTACAGGGCACTACCTGCAGTTGATCGATTGCGTGCGGGAGGGCGGGCTCAACGCCCAGGTGTCGGTGAAGCTCACGCAGCTCGGCCTCGATCTCGGCGCGGCCGCATGCTTCCAGAACGTGCGCCGCCTCGTCGAGCACGCCGAGCGGGCCGGGAGCATGGTCTGGATCGACATGGAAAGCTCGCCGTACGTCGATCGGACGCTGGATGTCTTCCGACACCTCCGGGAGCAGACCTCGCGCGTCGGCGTCTGCCTGCAGGCCTACCTGCGCCGCACGCCATCCGATCTCGAGACGCTGCTTCCGTACGGCGCCGCCATCCGCCTGGTCAAGGGCGCCTACCGCGAGCCAGCCGCGGTCGTCTTCCCAAGGAAGGCCGACGTGGACGAGCAGTACTTCCGGCTGGCACGGCGTCTCCTCGACCCCTCGCATCCGCCGGGCACGTTCCTCGGTATCGCCACGCACGACCAGCGGCTGGTCGAACGGCTGCGCACGGCCGCGGCGTCGGGCGGAGCCGACCCCACGCGGTACGAACACGAGATGCTGTACGGCATCCAGCGCCCGCTCCAGGCCAGGCTGGTGCGGGCGGGGGTGCCGCTTCGCATCCTCATCAGCTACGGCGACTGCTGGTTCCCGTGGTTCATGCGCCGGCTTGCGGAACGGCCCGCCAACGTCTTCTTCGTTGCCAGGAGCCTGCTGCGTGGGTAGAGTGACTTTCTGACCCCTGACTTCCGAATCCTGAATCCTGAATCCTGAATCCCGAATCCCGAATCCTGATTCATGAATCCTTCGGAGTGACCGATGTCGAACGACCGTGCTGCGATCTCGCGCCGTGACCTGCTGACCGGGGTGCTGGGGGCGGCGGCGGCCTCGATGACGGCGCGTCCCGCCTTGGCGCAGGGGCGCGCGCGTGTGATCCGCGTCGAGTCGGCCAAGGTGTGGGCCGGCGACCGGCGCGACCCGGCGGTGGTGACCGCGATGGTCAACCGGGGGTTGACCGCGTTGACGGGGAAGCCAACGCCCGCCGAGGCTTGGGCCCAGTTCTTCAAGCCCGGGATGCGCGTCGGGTTGAAGATCAACCTGCTCGGCCGCCCCCTGCTCTACACGGCACCGGAGGTAACCGACGCGGTCGTGGCCGGCGTGCTGTCCACCGGTGTGAAACCCGCCGACGTCATCGTCTGGGACCGCCACGCCGATCACTTCGAGCCGACGCGTTACAAGGCCGGCACGACGGGCGCACGGGGCGAGCGAATCATGACCGGCGGGCAGTACGACCGCTCGCGTGCCTGCGAGGCCTCGGGTGGCCTTGCGCCGATCGACCGGATTGCCACCGAGCTGACCGACGTGACCGTGAACCTGCCGCTGTTGAAGAACCAC
>JARKSS010000262.1 GCA_029974175.1 Vicinamibacterales bacterium | reverse complement strand
GGGCCGCCGCCCGATTGATGTCGATCCTCGCGGACGCCCCACACCGACTCCCCGAGGTCTATCAGGCGGCCGCCGCCCTTGCCGACCGCGACTCCCCTTTCGAATTGCCCCGGCTGTTGCTCGGCCTCACCGGGGCGCCGGGTTCAGGCAAGAGCACTCTCGCCGACGCGCTCGTCGCCGAGTGGCGCCGCCGCCACCCCGATCGCCGGATTGGCGTCGTGGCGGTTGACCCCTCTTCTCCGTTCACCGGCGGCGCGGTGCTCGGTGACCGCGTCCGGATGACGCGCCATGCCATCGACCCGATGGTCTTCGTCCGCTCGATGGCCTCCAGGGGGCACCTCGGCGGTCTCGCCCTCGGCGTCAAGGGCGTGGTCCGAGTGATGGGCGTGGTGGGTTGCCACACCGTCGTCCTCGAGACGGTCGGTGTCGGGCAAAGCGAGATCGAGATCGCGGGTGTGGCCGATCTCGTCGTCGTCGTCCTCGCGCCGGGCCTCGGCGACAGCATCCAGCTGCTCAAGGCGGGGCTGATGGAGGTCGGTCACCTGTTCGTCGTCAACAAGGCCGACCGGCCCGACGCCGGGAAGCTGCACGCCGAGCTCGTCTCCATGCTGCGGATGGCAGGTCCCGCGGGCGCCGACGGCCGGACCTACCTGGTGAGCGCCGAAGACGGCCGCGGCATCGAGGCGCTGGCCGACGGCATCGAGGCCCTCGCCGAACGCCACGGCGACGAGTGGCAAGCCAGGCGCCGGCGAGTGATCGAAGAGGAAGTGCGCGAGGCGATCCTCGAACAGGCGGCCGGGCGGCTGCGCGCCACCCTCGCCCGCCTCCCCGGCGACGCCGACGCGGTGGCCGGCGTTCTCGAAGGCCGCGTTTCGGTCGGCGAAGCCGCCACGCAGCTGCTGCGGGAAACCTGCCGCTCGAACCCCTCCCAGCCCTGAGCAGCATCGATCAGGGATCAGATCGTGCCGGAGGGGCAGGAAGTGCAGGAGGTGCCGCAGGTGCTGCTGCTGGCGGTGTCAAAGGTGCTGGTGCTGGGGTGCAGGCGCGGCACTTTCGGCACCAGCACTTCCGGCACCATCAGCACTGCACCTTCCGCACCTGCTGCACCCCCTGCACCTTCAGCACGTTTCATGTGGGAAACCTAGGTTCTCACCCTCGGCTCGGGCCTGTAGAGCTCCCCGAGAATCTCCCAGAGCGTCAGGAACAGGGCGGCGACCAGCGGGCCGACGATGAAGCCGACTGCGCCGAAGAAGCCGAGGCCTCCAAGGGTCGACACCAGGATGAGCAGGTCGGGCATCTTGGTGTCGCGGCCGACCAGCCTCGGGCGCAGCACGTTGTCCACGCTGCCCGACACCGCCCCGCAGATCACCGCCAGGACGAGGGCCTCGAGGACCCGCCCGGTGACCGCCAGCCACACGGCGGCCGGCACCCAGACGAGCGCCCCGCCGACGGCCGGCACGACCGACAGGATGATCATGACGACGCCCCAGAAGACCGGAGCCGGGAGGTTCACGAGCCAGAAGGCAAAGCCGTTGATCGTTCCCTGGATGACGCCGATGAACAGCGTCCCCTTCAGCGTCGCTCGGGTGACCGAGACGAACCGCTCGAGGAGGCGCTCGTTGTCCTCCTCGCTGAACGGCAGGTACGAGAGGATCGTGCGAAGGTAGCGCGGCCCGTTCGTGAAGAAGAAGAAGAGCGCGTACAGCAGGATGCCGAAATGGAAGAGGAAGACCACCGTGCCGCTGGTGGCCGCCGATGCCAGGTTGACCAGGAAGCTTCCAAGGCCCGCGACGATTTGCGCGCCGCGTTCGGCAATGCGGGGAAGGTACGGCATCAGGCGGTCGGCCCCGGGCAGCAGGGCAAGGCGCTCCTCGATCGACTGGGGGTCGTCGATGAACGGCTTCAGGGTGGCGCCGAGGTCCTGGGTGACGGTCAACGCCTGCTGGACGACGATGCCCGCGAGCGTCCCCAGAGGGCCGAAGATCGCGACGATCATCAGCGCCAGCGTGAGCAGCGACGCCAGGTTCGAGCGTCCCCCCACGCGGTGCGTGATCCACCGGTACACCGGGAACATCAGGCCCGCCAGGATCGCCGCAAGCAGCAGCGTCAGGAGGAAGGCGCGGATCATCGCGAAGAAAAGGAGCGAGATCGCGGCGACCACCAGCAGCAGGAACGTCTTGCGGAAGCGGTCCTCGGTCACGGCTTCATGGTAACGTGGAGGCCTGACAGGTGACACTTCCTTCTTTTTCGACGCCGCGTCCCGGGGAACGCCTGGGCTGGCCTGTCCCCGGGCGGTCCGCCCTCGAGGAGTTGCAGCCATGAGACCCAGAGGCTTCGCCTGGATGCTTGTCCCCATCCTCGCCCTGCTGGCGCTGCCGGCCGCCGTCGCCCAGCAGCCCTACCCCGCCACCCGCAAGTCCGACCACGTGGACGTCTACCACGGCGTCAAGGTGCCGGATCCTTACCGGTGGCTCGAGGACGACTACTCACCCGAGACGGCGAAGTGGGTCGAGGCGCAGAACACGGTCACCTTCGCCTACCTCGAGAAGATCCCGTTCCGCGCCGCGCTCAAGGCCCGGCTCGAAAGCCTCTACGACTACGAACGCTACTCCTCGCCGTTCCGCAAGGGACCGTACTTCTTCTTCGGCAAGAACGACGGCCTGCAGAACCAGAACGTCCTCTACGTCCAGCGCGGGCTCTCCGGCACACCCGAGGTGCTGCTCGATCCCAACACCTGGTCTCCGGACGGGACGGTCAGGCTGACGGCCTTCTCGCCGTCCAGGGACGCGTCGCGCGCCGTGTACGGCATCTCGCGCAGCGGCTCCGACTGGCAGGAATACCAGGTGCTCGACCTGGCCACGAGGAAGCCGCTTGCCGACAAGCTCGAGTGGATCAAGG
This sequence comes from Vicinamibacterales bacterium, assembly GCA_029974175.1. Classification (GTDB taxonomy): domain Bacteria; phylum Acidobacteriota; class Vicinamibacteria; order Vicinamibacterales; family Fen-181; genus JARKSS01. Next base: position 6,343 of record JARKSS010000262.1, on the reverse strand, counting down.
TCTCCGGCGTGGCGTGGCACGGCGACGGGTTCTACTACAGCCGCTACCCGGCGCCCCAGAAAGGGCACGAGCTGTCGGCCGCCAACGTGAACCACCAGGTGTACTACCACCGGGTCGGCACGCCGCAGTCGCAGGACCGCCTCGTCTACGAGGATCGCGCCAACCCGCAGCGCTTCCACATCGTCGAGACGACCGAGGACGAGCGCTTCGCGATCCTCACCGTGTCGGATCGCGGCCGGGGCAAGAAGGGCAACTCCTTGTATGTCAGGGACCTCTCGGCGGGCCAGGAGACGTTCAGCCCGCTGATCCCTGAGATCGGCGACGACAGCTTCGGCGTGATCGACAACGTGGGCGACAACCTGCTCGTCTACACCGATCGCGCGGCCCCCAACGGCCGGGTGGTCCTGATCGATCCCAGGAACCCGGCGGAAGCCAACTGGAAGACGATCCTCCCCGAGAAGCCCGAGCCGCTCGAGGCGGCGACAACGGCCGGTGGAAAGCTGTTCACGCGCTACCTGAAGGACGTCGCGACGCGCGTCTCGGTGCACGCGCTCGACGGGACATTCGAGAACGAGGTTGAGCTTCCCGGCCTGGGCACCTGCGGGGGCTTCACGGGCCAGCGCGACGACACCGTCGTCTTCTACACCTACACCTCGTTCGACACGCCGCCCACCATCTACCGGTACGACATCGCCACCCGGAAGAGCGAGCTGTTCCGGGCGCCGAAGGTTCCCGGCTACGACCCGTCGGCCTTCGAAACCAAGCAGGTCTTCTACACCAGCAAGGACGGGACGCGCGTCCCCATGTTCCTGGTTCACAAGCGTGGGCTGGCGCTGAATGGGAACAACCCGACGCTGCTCTACGGGTACGGTGGCTTCAACGTCGTGCAGGCGCCCTCGTTCAGCCCGCTGCGCCTCGCGCTCCTCGAACAGGGGTTCGTCTACGCCTCGGCAAACCTCCGCGGCGGCGGCGAGTACGGCGAGCGCTGGCACGAGGCGGGAACCAAGCTGAAGAAGCAGAACGTGTTCGACGACTTCATCGCGGCGGCCGAGTGGCTCATCGCGAACAAGTACACGTCACCGGCGAAACTGGCCATCCAGGGCGGGTCGAACGGCGGCCTGCTGGTCGGCGCCGTCATCAACCAGCGGCCCGAGCTGTTCCGGGTGGCCATCCCGCAGGTCGGCGTGATGGACATGCTCCGCTTCCACAAGTTCACGATCGGCTGGAACTGGATTGCCGACTACGGGTCGAGCGACAACCCCGAGGAGTTCAAGGCGCTGTACGCGTACTCGCCGCTGCACAACATCAAGGCGATGAAGTACCCGGCAACGCTCGTGACGACGGCCGATCACGACGACCGTGTCGTGCCGGCCCACTCGTTCAAGTACGCGGCGACGCTGCAGGAGAAGGCGAGCCCGGAGAACCCGGTGCTGATCCGGATCGAGACCAAGTCGGGCCACGGGGCGAGCAGCACGCAGAAGGCGATCGAAACGACCGCCGACATCTACGCGTTCATCTTCCACAACCTGGGAGTTGTTCCGAGGCTGCCCGAACCGTAGGGGCAGCGCAGCAGCCGGCCCCGGCCATCCGGCCCAAAGTTCAGGGGCGACCACAAGGGGGTAGGGGCGACCACAAGCGTCGCCCCTATGAAACTTCGGCGAATGGCCGTCACAAGGGTTGGGAGGGTCTCCCTACGCGGGGTTCCCCATCCCCACGCGCTGCAGCTCGCGCGCCATGCCCCGCTCGATCGCCTCCACGACGTACGGCCGCAGGTCGGCCGGCCGGATGATGCGGTCGAGCGAACCGACCTCCAGCGCCCGGTGGACGCTGTGGATGGCGTCGAACTGCTCGGCCACCTCGCCCAGCTTCTCGGATCGCACGGTCCGCGACAGCTCGAACAGCCGGGCCCTCAGCGCGGCTGCCTTCGCCGGATCGGTAGCCGCCTCGAGTTCTCGCTGCAGCGCGGCCACGCGCGGGTCCTTTCGCGTGCGGGCGTCCACCTCGCGCGCGAAGACCACCGCAGCGGCCGGCGCCCCGCCAATCACCGACGCGTAGGTGCCCTCGAGCGCCACCACCTCCATGTTCTCGTTGAGCACCTTCGAGAACACGACAAAGGCCCCGCCGTGGTAGCGCGAGATCACCACGAAGACGATCGGGCCCTTGAAGTTGACGACCGCGCGCCCGATCTCGGCGCCGAACTCGAGCTGCCGCCGGCGCATCGACTCGGGCGACCCGTCGAACCCCGACAGGTTCGCCAGGATGACGAGCGGCCGGACGCCGCTTGCCGCGTTGATGAACCGCGCGACCTTCCGCGACGCCACCGGGAACAGCGTGCCCGAGGTGAACTGCTGGGGACCGTCCGGCGGCACGATCCCGACGCGCGGGACCGGCCTCGACTCGAACCCGAGCAGCGCCACCGGGTAGCCGCCGATGTGCGCGTCCCAGGTGACCGCGTTTTCCCCGTCACGCATGTGCGCCCACCGCTCGAGCGGCTCGTGGTCCTGGTCGGTCACCGCCCGCAGGACCCGGCGGATGTCGAACGGCTTCTTCCGTCCCGGGTTCTTCGCGTCGGAAAAGACGTCGCCGACGGTGGCGAACCCCGTCCCCTGGATGTCCCCGTGCGGGTAGTCGCGGACGTCGCGGTCGATGGGATCAGAGGTCGGCGCGCGGCGCGGGAAGCGCTCCCCCGGCAGCACGTAGGCGTGGTCGTAGTGCCGGAAGAGGATCCGGCAGGCCTCGCCGATGTCGCGGGCGAAGTACTGGGCCTGCCCGTTGGGCCCCATGATGTGCTCGTACCCGCCGATCCCCTGGTTGTCCTCGGCCGAGACGGATCCTGAGTAGTCGAGGGCGGTCTTCCCCGTCAGCACCATCGCCCCCTCGGCCGTCATCACGAGGATTCCCTTCGTGTGCATCAACATCGTCGCCTCGGCGTTCCAGTACGGCTGGCCGCCGACGTTGATGCCGATGACGATGATGTTGATCTCGTGGCCGGCCTGGGTGAACTCGATGAGCCGCCGCAGCACCCGCGCGATCCAGTCCATGTTCTCGGTGCCGCTCTCCATCGAGATCTTGGCGCCGGCCGAGAGCGCGAACCACTCGAGCGGGATGCGCTCCCGCTCGGCCAGATCGAGGGCGGCGAGGATGCGCCGGCACTCGGGCTCGGCCAGCGACCCCACCTCCTTGCTCGGATCGCCCAGGACGATCACGCGCCGCATGCCCTCCGGGTAGCGGCCGGTGAAGTTGGTCACCAGGCCGACCACCACGTTGGCCGTGTTGCGGCCGTAGGGACGGTCCACCGGGACCAGCTTTCCGTCGGCATCGAGGTCGTACTCGACGAAGGCCCCGGGCGGCAGGTCCGACTGCACGCCGTCGCGCCCCGGTGTCAGCAGGCGGATCAACTCGTACGGATAGCTCAGCCCTCGCTGCCGCATCCGCACGACCTTCTGGGCATATTCGGTCAGCGGCTGGATCGGGTCGGCGGTGGGCTCGCGGAACTCGAGCGACGGGCCGTGCCCGGCTGCGAGGGCGACCCTGACGACGGTGTCGCGCAGGTCACCCGACTCGTCGGGGATGCGTGCCCTGATGACCACCTTCTGGAGCCCGAGCCCCTCGGCCTCCTCGGCAAGGCGCCGCGTGACCCGCTCGAGATCCTCGCGCCCGACGTCGAGCACGGGGCGGACGTACAGCAGCACCCGGTTCCACTGCAGCCGCCCGGCGGGCGGCCGCGCCGCCTGTGCCTGCCGGATGGCCGTGAGCGCCTCCATGGCCATCCGCTCGAGCTGCGGCAGCGCGACCACGCGGCCCTCGGCATCACGCACGGGCGTCGCGTCGCGCACCTCCGCGATGGCGAACAACCGCTCGTCCTTGGGGTTGTCGCGGGCCACGCCGTGCAGGAGGTACACGTCCTCGACCGCCGGGAGGCGGTTCACGAAGAAGTGGCGCAGGCGCCACAGCTCGAGGCGCTTGGCCATCATCGGGTGCATCCCGCGGTACAACTTCTGCTCGCGGAAGCCGTCAGGGCCGGGGCGGAACGTGAAGCTCTGGGTCTGGCCCGAGGGGGCAACGACCGACGGCCCCGAGATCATCACCACGACGCGCCTCACCGGCCGGTCGAACCCCGCCTCGTCGAGCGCCTGCCGAATCTCGTCCGACGTTGCGTCGGCGTGCTCGATGGTCTTCCGCGTCCAGAGGTGCAGATCCACGATGGGGTCCTCGTCGCCGGGGAACGCGAGGATTGCCCGCTGCGCCGTCTGAATGGCCCGGCGCAGGTCCTGGTCGGTGGCGTGCGTGGCCAGCAGGCGGATGGCACGCCCCTCGTGCCGGTAGCCGGTCACCACCACGCTGCGCATTCCCGTTTCGATGGCGGTGAAGGCCCCCAGTTCCCGGATGCGGTAGTAACGCCGGCAGAGGACTTCGAGCATCACCTGGCGAACGACGGGCGGCGCCTGTTCGAAGCGCGGGGCGAACAGCTCCTTGACCGGCTGCGGACACTCCACCATCGCCGCCACCCGCTCGTGGCGGTCGGCGCAGTAGGGATCGCGCGCCAGCGCAGCCAGGTGAGCTTCGACCGCGCCGTAGACCGACCGGCGTCCTTCCTCGTACGCCGGTCGGTCGAAGGTGCGATACCGCACGTCGCGGGCCAGCTCGGCGACGGCCGGAAACCGCTGCCTCGACACCTCGACCAGGCGATCGAGCAGGGCCCGGAAGTTGGGCACGTCGGCCCCGTCGGCGCGGGCGAGCCGCTGTTGCAGCACCGCCGTCACCGCCTGCACCTGCTGGTCCACGCGGCGGCGTGACTTGAACATCCAGAGCAGGCTCTCGCGCAGCTGCGGCGTCGGCTCGGCCCCTTCGACGCCGTAGTGGGCCACCGCCCGCTGGAGCGCCTCGACGAAGCCTCCCGGAAGGCCTGCCGCCCGGACGTCGAGCGACCGCAGGTACGTGTAGAGGTACTCCTCGGCGCTCAAGCGCCCCTCGCCCTCGACGCCGGCCTGGCGTGCGAACACGGCGGAGATGTCGATGAAGATCCGCAGCAGCTCGTCCTCGGCGCGGCGCTGTTCGGGATCGATCTCGTCGAGCGCCTGGCAGGCCCGCAGGTACTCGCCGACCAGCCGCTTGGTCTCGGCAGGATCGAGGTCGAAGCCCAGCATGAGCCGGCGCAGGTTCTGCAGCACCGCGGGCACCCGGGCCCCCGGCCCTCGTTTCAGCTCGCCGAGGCCCGCCTTGACGCCCCGAAGGATGGCCCGGGCGCGTGAAACCCGCTTCTCCTGCCGCTCGGGGGCGAGCGCCACCCCCTCGAAGGTCACGCGCGCGCCCGGCTGCTCGCCTGCCTCGAGGCCGACGGCCTCGACGTGCACGAGCGGCGCCCCGGCACCAACCTGCGCGTTGGGCAGCACCAGCACCTGCCGGACGATGCCCGCGAAGGGGGCCGGGACCGCCATCTCCATCTTCATCGACTCGAGGACGGCCAGCCGCTCGCCCGCAGCCACCCGATCGCCGGGGCGCACGGTGACCGCCACGACAACGGCGGGGCCCGGCGCCCGAACGAGACCGGCATCGGCCCTGGAGATCCGGTGCGGGATGCCGTCGACCTCTACCAGGTGCGAGTCGCCGTCCACCTGCGAAAGCACCCGGTAGCGGTTGTCACCGTGGGTGATCCAGCGCTCGCACGGGCCGAGCCGTTCCACGAGCAGGTCTATCCGCGTGGACCCGACCTCGACGCGGTACTCCTGGGTGCCCTGCCGGAACACCTTGAACTGGTAGCGGTTTCCCAGGTAGCCGACCTCGACCGATCGGCCGACCTCGGCCCGGACGGTGGGCCGCATGCGCGCCGCAGACGAGAAGAACTCCTCGAGCTCGACCTCCGACTCGCGGTCGTAGACCTCGATGGCCGCCTGTAGGAGCGCGATGCCGGCGTACGGCCCCGTCTCTCCCTGGGGCCGGCTCGTCGCCCGGTCGAGCCAGCCCGTGTCCGTCTCGGCGGCGCGCACCTCGGGGCGATCGAGCAGGTGCAGCAGCAGGCTCCGGTTGCTGGCGCCTCCCTTGATCGCGATGGCGCTCTCGGCCAGCGCCCGCTTCAGCCGGCCGAGCGCCTCGTCGCGGGTGTGCCCCCTGGCCGACAGCTTGGCGAACATCGGCCCGAACTCGGCCGGGATGACGTCGCCCTCGGCCACCCCCGTGTCAACCCGCAAGCCCGGCCCGGTGGGCAGCCGGAACAGCTCGATCTCGCCGGGCGCTGCCGCGAAGCCCGCCTCGACGTTCTCGGCGTTCAGCCGCACCTCGATGGCGTGGCCCCGGGTGGCGGGCGGCTCGCCCTCGAGACGGCCTCCGCGGCAGATATCCAGCT
>JARKSS010000255.1 GCA_029974175.1 Vicinamibacterales bacterium | reverse complement strand
GTCGACACCGAGCAGCAGGGCCTCGACCGGGCCGGGCTGCCGGAGTCGAAGGAGGATGTCGGCGGCCGCGCGGCGGAGGCGGCCCTCGCGACCGCCCGCACCCTCGCGAAGCTGCGCGCCTCCTAGGCCGATCCCATGCTCAAGGGGATCGACCTGCTGCTCTCCGGCGACCTGCTGAAGATCCTCGACAACAGGGCCACGGCAGCGACCTGACCTTCGAGCCGATCGCGCGCTTCGACGTCTACGGCCGCGCGGCCGACGCGTTCGCGGTCGTGCAGACCCTGGAGACCGCGCCCTACGGCGACTTCCTACTCACGAAGGCCGTCATCTAGCCCGCAGCGTCTGCCTCGCTCCGCGTTCTACGTCCCCGAGGCGTCGCAGCTCGCAAGGGAGAGACGCAAAACGCGGGGATGCCGGGGCCCGTCAGTCGAGGAAGAGCGCCCGCAGGCGCCGGGTGGTGAACACCAGGCCGAGGGCGATCATCCCGAGGAAGTACGCGACGTGCCCGAGCATCCCGAACGACAGGATGCCGGTGGTGAGCCCGCGCACCAGTTCGACGCCGTGCCAGAGCGGCAGCGCCATGATGAACCACTGCACCGGCTCGGGGTAGACCGACAGCGGGAAGAAGGTCGCCGAGAGCAGGAACATCGGAAGCAGCACGAGGCCGATGACATCCATCTGCTGGAACGTCTTGAGGTACGACGTGACGCCCATGCCGATCGAGGCGAACCCGAAGGCGATCACGAGCAGCGCGGGCAGGGCGAGCAGCGCGGTCCACGACAGGTTGAGCCCGAGCGCCTGCATCACCAGCAGGAACGCGATGCCGTAGACCCCGCCGCGCAGCAGCGCCAGCAGGATCTCGCCGAGGGCGACGTCGAGCGGTCCGAGGCGGGTGGCGAGCATCCCCTCGTAGAGCTTCGCGAAGTGCATCTTGAAGAAGACGTTCCAGGTGGAGTCGTAGATGGCCCCGTTCATCGCCGAGACCGCGAGCAGCGCGGGGGCGATGTAGGCGGCGTACGGGATGTCGTTGCCGGCCCCGTCGGTCACGGTGCCGATCAGCCCGCCGAGGCCGACCCCGAGGGAGAGCAGGTAGAAGATCGGCTCGAAGAGTCCGGTGACGACGACCAGCCAGTTGGTGCTGCGGGTGGCGATGAGGCCGCGGGCGAGCACGGCGCGGGAGTTGCCGGCGTACAGCGAGCGCACCCCGCGACGCTCCCGCGCGGTGGCGAGCAGCAGCGTCATTGGTCGAGCCTCCGGGTCGCGGCGCGCACCGTCAGCTGCCAGCCGACGATCGCGAAGGCGAGCACCACGACGACGTGGCCGATGCTCAGCCAGAAGGGTTCGGTGGGCCCGTACGAGAACTGCCGCGCGAGCTCGCTGCCGTGCCAGATCGGCGAGATCCAGCC
>JARKSS010000242.1 GCA_029974175.1 Vicinamibacterales bacterium | reverse complement strand
TGCTGGATTTGCGCGAAGGTCGCCGCGTCGTCGGGCGGAATGGTGGCGAGGGTCCAGGTCTCGCCCGCGTGTTGCTCGATCAAGTCGAAGGCGCGGTGCACCACGTTGAGCGCGCCGAGGCCAAGGAGGTCCACCTTGAAGAGGCCGAGTTCCTCAATGTCGTCCTTGTCCCACTGAATCACGGTGCGGTCGGGCATCGAAGCGTTCTCGATCGGCACCAGGCGCGACAACGGCCCCTTGGTCAGCACGAAGCCGCCCGGGTGCTGCGACAGGTGCCGCGGCAGGCCCATGATCTGGCCGGTCAAGTCCACAAGCTGCCGGATGGCCAGGTCGTCGAGCGAGAGGCCGAGTTCCTCGATCCGCTCGGTCTTGATGCCGGCGCCGTCCCACCAGGTATGGTTCTTGGCCAGTGCCTCGATGGTCTCCTCGGGCAGGCCCAGGGCGTTGCCCACGTCGCGGATCGCCGACTTCGGCCGGTAGGTGATGGCCACCGCGGTGAGCGCCGCACGGGCGCGGCCGTACTTGCCGTAGAGGTACTGGATGACCTCCTCGCGCCGCTCGTGCTCGAAGTCGACGTCGATGTCCGGCGGCTCGTTGCGCTCCCTGGAGATGAAGCGCTCGAAGAGCACCGACATGCGTGCCGGATCCACCTCGGTGACGCCCAGGCAGTAGCAGACCACCGAGTTGGCCGCCGAGCCACGGCCCTGGCAGAGAATCTGCCGCGACCTCGCAAAGGCGACGATGTCGTAGACGGTCAGGAAGTAGTGCTCGTAGTGCAGGTCGCCGATCAGCTGCAGCTCGTGCTCGATCTGCGCCTCGACCTTTGCGGGGACACCTTCGGGCCAGCGCCGCCCTGCCCCTTCGTAGGTGATGCGGCGCAGGTAGCTCGAAGGCGTCTCGCCCGCCGGCACGACTTCATCGGGGTACTGGTACTTCAGCTCGTCGAGCGAGAAGCTGCAGCGCTCGGCGACCTGAAGCGTTTCGGCCAGCAGGTCGGCGGGAAAGGTCTGCGCCAGGCGCAGCCGGGTGCGCAGGTGCCGTTCGGCGTTGACCTGCAGCTCGCGGCCGCATTCGGTCAGCGGCCGGCCGGTGCGGATCGCGGTCATCACGTCGTGCAGCGCCTTGCGCGATCGCACGTGCATGTAGACGTCGCCGAC
>JARKSS010000533.1 GCA_029974175.1 Vicinamibacterales bacterium | reverse complement strand
TCGGTCTGGCTGTACGCGAGGCTGCCCGCGGTGCCGTTGGGGGAGAGCCGCGACATCGCGAATTCGAACGACACCCAGGCAGCCGGGAAGAAGACGATGCCGGCCGAGACGCCCACGCGGTCAGCGACGAGCCACGTCAGGATCGTGGCAAGGGCGAAGAGGCCCGCGAGGAGCAGGACGGCTGGCACGATCGCCGCTGCCGGCAGGATGCCGCGATAGAGAACCACCCAGCCCGCGTTGCCTGCGGCCGCCGCCAGGAACGCAGCCACGGCCAGGCGTGCGAGGGAGCCGCGGACGGCGGATTGGGCTTGGTTGCTTCCGCCGGCGAGGCCGAATGCCAGCGCCAGCACCGGTACCGGTGCCACCCACGCCAGGAACCACAGGTGATGGGCGCCGGTGGAGAAGTACATCGCCGTGGCGCTGCACGCGGCGGCAAGCAGCGTTGCGGGCCACCCGATGCGCGTCGAACGGACCAAGGCGCGATTCTCCGGTTTCACCCGCGCCCAAGTGTACCCCGGGCGAGGTCCGGCGTGCGTAGCGGACGCCAGGGTCACCCCTCGAGCAGTGCCACGGCCCGCACGGGTGAGCCGTCGGCGTCGGCGAACTTGAGGGGGAGGCACGAGAAGAGGAACCGCCGGCCGAGCAGCGGTTCGAGGCCGCGCAGGTTCTCGACGATCACCATGCCCGCGCGGAAGAAGTGCAGGTGATTGACGAAGTCGCTCGCGCCGACCGGGTCGGCCGAAATGGCATCGAACCCGACGCCCTTCAGCCGGCGGGCGGCCAGCCACTCCGCGGCCTCGGCCGAGAGAACGGGGTATCCCGAGAAGTAGCGAGGGCTGCCCCAGTGGCGATCCCACCCCGTGCGGATGAGCACGAACGAGGCTCCCGAGATCAACGCCTCCGACGCCCGCAGCGTGTCCACGTGGATGGTCGCGCCGCCGGCTGCGTCTACGACGCACCCTTCGCCCACGAAGTGGTCCACGTCCAGGCCGTCCAGCGACGGCGCGCCCGCGAGCATGTGCGAAGGCGCGTCCACGTGCGTGCCGGTGTGTGAGTACATCGCTAGCGACGTTTCCGCGAAGCCATCGCGCTCCAGGGTGTTGGTCTTGCGGATCACGGGCGGTTCGGTGCCCGGGTACATGGGCATGTCGGGGGCGAGGGCGTGCGAAAGGTCGACGATCCGGCGCATCGGATCATCGTACCTTACGGCGCCGGCCGCCGGCCTGACAGGTTGCCGAAATGGGAAGCCGGCTACCGCCCCATCCAGTAGGTCACCTTGAGCTGGAAGACGTTGGTGGGGCGGCCGCGGAAGATGGCCCGGCCCGCGCCGCCGAAATCGAAGCTTCCCACCGGGTCGGTGTCCGAGCGCTGGTGCGTCCACACCAGGTAGAGCGTGGCGCCCGGCCGGTACTCCCAGCGCAGCACCGCGGTTCCCCGCAGCGAGGCCGTGGTGAAGTCCGGGTCGTCGAACGTGAAGGGCGCTGCCGGCCCCGCGCCATCCGGATCGACTCGGTAGGACGAGGCTGCCGGATCGTAGGCGATGGTTCCCACGTCCTGGCCGTATACCAGCTTGGTGATCGAGCGGGGCGCGGCGAACTCGCGGAACGACGTGTACTTCCCGCTTGCGATGAACGGCTGGGCGTAGAGCTGGAGCGTCAGGTCGGGCGTGAAGGTCCAGTTCACGCGCGTGTCGAGCGAGACCGTGGTGGTCCTGATGTAACTGAAGAGGTACCGCTTGCCGAAGAACGCGGTCGCCGTGGGATCGCCGACCTCCGTCACGTACTGCGCCGAGTTCTCGTCGCGGCTGTAGCTTGGCGAGAGCTGGATGAAGACGTTGCTGGCCGGCTTGAGCGCCACGCCCGGTCGCAGCCCGAAGAACGTCGTGTCGTCCCCCAGTCCGCGAGCCATCTCCACCGTGACGTCGAACACGGCCCGCGACCGGGCGTCGGTCGAGAGGCCGATGCTGCCGTAGTCGTAGCCGGCCCGCTTTACCACGGGACCGCCCCGCGTGAGGCGGGGGTCGAGCGCGGTGAAGTTGTGGATGCCGATCACGCGCAGGTTCCAGTAGTTCAGGAACTCGTGGCCGTAGAAGCCCTGGATCTGCGACCAGGTCCGGTCGCCGTCGTAGTTGTACTCCGTGGCGCCGCCGATGGAGGCGAAGATGCTGCGGTACCAGCGGGTCGGCACGGTCCAGCTGCCGGCGATGTTGCCGTTGAACCACTGGAAATCGGAGCGGCTGAGGAAGGAGAGGTCGTTGACCTCGAAGCCGGGGCTCCGGATGTTGGCCATGGCCTCCCAGCGCAGCACGCCGCCCGCATCCTTGCCCACGCGGGTATACAGGCCGTACCCCTGGAGCGACGTCGCGGTGGGATCGTAGCGCGTGTCGAACAGACCGTCCGCGGTCGTCGAGCGGTCGGGCCGCTGGAAGTAGTGCGCGCTCGACCGTTGTGTCAGGGCAATCGCCTCGGGTGAGCCCGACACGCTCGACACCATCGTGGTGCCCATCCACGAGTACTGCCGGCCCCGCCACGCGTGGTACCAGTCGAAGCCAACCGCCTCGGCGTGGCTTCGAAGCCGATCCCTCGCCGCCGAGTCGTTCAACTGCCGTGCCGTGGAGGTCACCACGCCGCCGAACGTGGTCGCACCGCCCCGGAATTCCTTCTTCAGCCGGCCGACGAAGTAGTTGGTGAGCGGCTCCACCAGCTGCGACGCCTCCGGGCCACCGCCCTCGGGCATGTACTTCGCGCGTGCCGACCCTGTCACCGCATTCAGGATGCCCACCGTGTAGCCGCCCTGCGTCCGGCCGGTGATCTTGGCCGCCCCGAGGATGCGGGCGTTGTCGGGCGTTTCCGCGTACGACGAGATCTCACCGAGGTAGCCGGTCAGCTGCGGCGGCCGCCCGATGCGGCGGGAGTAGAAGGCGCTCAGGCTCGAGGAGTTGCTGCAGAAGAAGCACCGCATGCCCCCGAATCGGAACGCGCTTGCCCCGGCAATGAAGAACGGCCGCTTCTCGTCATAGAAGGTTTCGAACGCGCTCAGGTTCAAAACCGAAGGGTCCACCTCGACCTGCCCGAAGTCGGGATTGAAAGTGGCATCGAGGGTGAGGTTGCTGGTGAGCAGGTACTTCAGGTCGCCGCCGAGGCCGAAGCGCATGTCGCGGCCGTCGTGATACGGGTCGCCCTGCTGACCGGGTTCGAACGTGCTGCCCGTGACCACGTACGGCAGCAGTTCCAGCTGGCGCGGCTGCCTGGAGATCTCCAGCCCGGCGAGATGGCCGAAGAATGCCGGGCCGCTGGCCTCGTTGCGGCGCCGGAACGACCACATGACCTGCTCGTTCAGCCGATCGATGTAACGCCAGATCTGCAATCCCCACGTTTGCACCGCCTCGCGCGAGAAGCGCAGCTGGCTGAAGGGAATGCGCATCTCCGCCGTCCACCCGGTCGCGTCGGCCTGCGCGGCCGCCTCCCAGATCGGGTCCCACGACGGATCGCCGTTGAACTGGTCGCCTTTCACGCCGGCCGGGTTGATCTCGAACCACACGTCGTCCAGGTGGTTGTGATAGGGATCGAGGCTGACGATCAGCTTGTCGGTCGTGAGCGAGTTGAACGAGCCGTTGTTGCCGTCCGCGTCCAGCAGCTGGTCGCGCCGGGCGAGCGGGGCCACGACTCCACCCGGCTGGGCCAGGCGGGCGCCGATGTACAGCGCCTCGTCATCGTACAAGACCCGCACCTCGGTGGCCAGCGACGCGGGCGCCCCCTCTTCCGGCTGCGACTGCCTGAAATCGGTGCTCGGTTGGGCGGCCTGCCAGGCTGTCTCGTCCAGCCGGCCGTCGATGGTGATGGCGGCCTCGCGCCTGGCGGCGTTCGCCGTCGGCACGGCCACGTCGGGCTCGGAACGGGCGGGCGGCTGCGCCAGCACGGCCGCCGGAAGGGCAAGCGAGAAGAACGCGGCCAGGACGGCAGGAACCCGCAGCCGGGGTCTTGCCGTGCCAGGCCATCCCAGGCAATCACGCCACCGTGTCACACGCGGTTAGACGGCCCGGCGGCATGGTTGGTTCGCCCTGCTGCCACCGAGAATGCCCGGCTCAGGGGAGAGCCCGGCTCAACCCCTTGCGGGATTGGCCGATAGAACGGAGGTGAAGGATCGTCTCCCCCGCGTCGGTCCGCTCATCGTTTTGGCCGCTTCGCTGGCAACCGCCCTGGTCGTCCGCGCGGAGGAGCCCCAGCTTCCGTCCGTCTCGCCCGTCGGGACGGTCCACCGCCTTCCTGCCCGGGTCCCGTCGCAGTTCGTCATCCGCCTGCGGGGCGTCATCACCTATGTGGACCTCACCTACCGGACTGCGTTCGTCCAGGATGACACCGGGGGCATCCGGATCGAGAACCTGCTGCTGGATCACCAGTTCAAGCCGGGAGCCTGGGTCGATTTCACCACGGTCGTGACCGGCGGGGGCCGCAACCCTACGGCGACCGTGGACCGGATCGTGCGGCTTTCGGATGACGCCGACCACTGGCCGAGCCCCGTGCGGGCCGGCGAAGGCGAGCTGACCTCCGGCTCCCTGCAGCACCGGCTCGTGGAGATCGAGGGCCGCGTCGAATCGGCCGTCGTCGATCACAGCGGCCGGCTCGTGCTCGCCGTCCGCGTTGGCCGCCTTCTCGCCAAGGTGCTGGTGCCGGTGGAGTTCACCCCCGACTACGGCCAGTACGTCAACGCGGTCGTGCGGGTCACCGGCGCCCTTGCCGCAAGCGAGGACGCGCGCGGCGAGGTGCGGAGCGTCCGCCTGTTCACGACCTCGGGCCGCCAGATCAGCGTTGTCCGCGCCGCGCCGGGCGAGCCGCCGGCGGCAGGCCGCACGCGGGCCGCCCTCCCGACGCTGACCCGCGCCGTTGACGTGCACTCGCTTCCCGAAGCCGAGGCGCGCCGCGGCTACCCGGTTCGACTCGAAGCGGTGGTGACCTTCTTCAACCCGGTGGGCAAGAACCTCGTCGTGCAGGACGAGACCGACGGCATCTACGTCTGGGTGGGCGACCGCCCGGTTCCGCCGTCGCTGCGTGCCGGCCAGCGCGTCCGCGTCGAAGGCCTGAGCGCCCCGGGCGACTTCGCCCCGATCGTCGCCCAGCCGACCATTCATGTTCTCGGCGAGGGCTCGCTGCCGAAACCGCTCCGGTTGAACACCGACGAGGTGCTGTCGGGCTCGGCCGACTGCCGCTGGGTAGAGGTGCAGGGCGTGGTCAGCGGCACGCGGACGTTCGAGGGGTACGGCGTCGTGCGCCTCGGAACGGGCACACGGCGTTACGACGTGACGATCGTCAACCTCGGCGCCGAGCCGAAGCACCTGCTGTACGCCCGCGTCAGGGCCCGCGGCGTCCTGCTGCCCCGCTTCAACCGCCGGCGCCAGCTGACCGGCGTCGTCCTGAGGGTGCCGGAACTCCGCTTCGTGCAGGTGGAGGGCAGCACGGCGCACGGCATCTCCTCGGTGCAGGCGCTCTCTTCCCTGATGCAGTTCTCGAAGGGCCGGACCGGCGACGAGCCGGTGCGCGTCCGGGGGACCGTGGTGTTCTCGCGCCCCTCGGGGCCGACGTACCTCGCCGACGGGATCGCCGCCCTCGAGGTTCCCGTCCATCGCGAGGTCCACCTGGTTCCCGGGGACATCGTCGAGGCGACCGGCTTCCCGAATCCCGGCCTGTCGCACCCGGTCCTGGACGACGGGAGCCTCGTGAAGGTCGGGCACGCGCCGCTGCCGGCGCCGCCGCTGCTCACGGCGACCGACATCCTGGAAGAGGATTGGGACTCGCGGCTCGTCTCGATCGACGCGCACGTCGTGGACAGCGTGCTGACCGGGACGGACGCGCGGCTGATGATGCAGGCAGGCGACGAGATGTTCGAGTTCAGGACGGAGGCCCACAACCTTCCGGCCTTCGAGGCCGGCGCGCTGCTGCGCCTCACTGGCATCGTCGCCTACGACATCCTCCCGGCAACGGGGACCCGGAGAGGGTTTTCGATCGCGGCACGCTCGGCTGCCGACGTGATCGTGCTCGAAGGCGCGTCCTGGTGGACGCGCGAGCGGACCTTCCGCCTCGCGCGCTTCCTCGTGCTGGTCGTGCTGGCGGCGTTCGCGTGGGTGACGGTGCTGCGGCGTCGCGTGCAGCGGCAGACGCAGGACCTGCGGGCGGCCAAGGAGGCAGCCGAGGCTGCGAACCGGGCCAAGAGCGAGTTCCTCGCGAACATGAGCCACGAGATCCGCACGCCGCTGAACGGCATCCTCGGCATGACCGAGGTGGTGCTGGACGGCGACCTCCCGCCCGAGCAGCGCGAGAGCCTGCACCTGGTGAAGTCGTCGGCCGACGCCCTGCTCGCCGTTCTCAACGACATCCTCGACTTCTCGAAGATCGAAGCCGGGCGGATGG
>JARKSS010000513.1 GCA_029974175.1 Vicinamibacterales bacterium | reverse complement strand
CACAGGCGAGACGCCTGTGCCACTGGCCGTGCTACTGACCTTCAATCGGTCATCAGCCGGGACCGCTTGAAGCGGCCGAAGCAGGCCGTCAGCAGCAGGGCGTCGAGGAACACGAGGCACGCGGTGGCTCCCCCGAACAGGGCCGCCTGGTTGAGGGAGCCGAGCCACGCGAGCAGGGCCGCGCGGGCCTCGGGCGCGAGCGCCCGCACGCCGAAGATCGGCACGAACAGCAGTACCATCACGCCCATCGACAGCAGCTGCGCGGCCTGGCGAACCGTCGCGGCGCGCAGCGACACCAGCACTCCCGCGGCGGCCATCCCAGCAGCGGCGAGCAGGCTGTAGAGCGTGATACCGGCCGCGATCGCCGGCGGGAAGAGAACGACCTGTCCCTGCCAGTCGAACGCGTTGACGCTCACGAGGCTGACGATGCTGGTGACCAGCGTGAAGCCCCACCCGTAGATCACCGCGGCCGCAACCTTCCCGAGCAGGATGGCCTGGTCGGGAAGGCGGCTGGCGAGCAGCGTCTCGAGCGTATGCCGCTCGCGCTCGCCCGCGAAGGAGTCGGCCACGACGCCAGCCACCAGGAACAGCGGCACCCACGACCACACCAGCATCGGCGCCGCCGAGCGCAGCCACTCGACGCCGTTCTGCGACGGCAGCATCACGCCGAAGACCGCCAGCATCGCGACCAGGCCGAAACGGCCGCCGCGAAGGCCCGTGCCCGTGAACAGGTACTCGTTCAGTTCCTTGCACGCCACGGTCAGAACGTCGGCGATCACCGCTCCTCCTCCATCAGCGTCAGGAACACGTCCTCGAGGCTCGCCTGCTCGCGGCGCACCTCGTCCACCAGGCCGCCGCCGGCCACCACCAGGGACACGAGGGTGGCCGCGCCGGCGCCGGTCTCCAGCTCCACTTGCAGGCGCCCGTTCGAGGCGGCCACCGACCTCACCTCGGGGCGGGCCCTCAGCGCGGCCATCACGCCCTCACCCAGGTTGCGCCCCGTGATCTCGATGCGACCCGACCCGCGCGCGCGCAGCGAGTCCGGGTGTCCCACCGCCAGCAGCTTCCCGGCCCTGATCACCGCCACCAGTGAGCACAACCGCTCCGCCTCGTTCAGGTTGTGCGTGGTCAGGAACACGGTGGTCCCCTCGCTCGACACCAGCGCCTCGAGGTCGGCGCGCAGGGCGGCGGCGGCAACGGGATCGAGGCCCGCCGTGGGCTCGTCGAGGAAGACCAGCGCCGGACGGTGCAGCAGCGCGCGGGCCACCGCCAGCTTCTGCTTCATCCCGCGGCTCCAGTTCCCCACCAGCTCGCGGCGCCGGTCCCACAACCCGACATGCTCGAGCAGCTCCCGGATGCGCGCGGCGCGCGCCGGCGCGGGCATTTTCCAGGCCCTCCCGTAGAAGTCGAGGTTGTCCTCCGCCGACAGCCGCTCGTAGAGACCGTGGTGCTCGAGCAGGGCGCCGCACCGCTCGCGAATCGCGGCCCCGTCCCGGGCGACGTCACGCCCGAGCACCTCGGCGCGGCCGCCGTTTGCCTCGAGCAGGCCGAGCAGCAGCCTGATCGTGGTCGTCTTGCCCGATCCGTTCGGCCCGAGGAACCCGAAGACGATGCCGGCCGGCACGTCGATCGTGAGGCCGTCCAGCGCCCTCAGCGGCCCGAAGTTCCTCGTCAGCCCGTCGGTGTGTATCGCGTACCGCGATCGAGATGAGAGTGGAGATTCAAGTTCCTGCACGGACACGCCCTCAATCCGGCAGCGCCGCCACGACACGTTTGAGCTGGTCGCGGTAGCGACGCAGCGCCTCGCGGCCTTCCATCGTCAGGCGGCAGATCGTCATCGGCGTTTTCCCGCGGTACGTCTTCTCGATCGCGACGTAGCCCGCCGCCTCGAGCCGGGAGAGGTGCGAGGAGAGATTCCCCTTCGACAACCCCGACTCACGGAGGAGAAACAGAAAATCGGCGCTCTCCACCGCGTAGAGCAGCGTCGCGATCGTGAGCCGCGCCGGCTCGTGCAGCAGGCGATCGATCGGGGGCTGGGTCACGGCTCCTCCGGCGGAGGCGCCTGGCGGGCAAATCGGGCAAAGGTGATCGAGCCGCTGAGCGCGAGCGCCGCGCCAAGCGCGCCGAAGAAGGCGGCGGCCGACTGGTTCGACGGCAGGTTGAGCAGTGACACCGCCAGGCCCGCCGCCACGGCCACCAGGCCGAGCGACGACAGCCTCGCCACGCCGGCGAAGCGCCCCTGCCACGCCAGGAACCCTCCGATCAGCAGTCCCACCGCCGCCGGGATCCAGGCTTCCGCACCGGGAGCCCGCTCTATCAGGGCGACCGACATCGCGCCGATGGCTCCGCCCAGTAACCCCGCCACCCAGCGCTGCGACCGGCGACGCGCGTAGCGGACGAACCCCGTCCGGGGGTAGACCCAGCGCTCCTTGGCGCGCCCGATGAAGCGGCGACCCAGGAAGCAGGCCACGACGACGACGAACATGAGAACGAGGTTGAGGCTTGCGGCAACGCGACTGCCGGCCACCCCGCGGCCTAGCAAGTCCTGAGCAAGGAAGAAGAGGGCGACCACGACGAACAGGGTGCCGATCATGAGTTCGGCAAGGCCGTCCTCGTACCAATGGCGCCGGGTGCGAAGTTCGGCGTCCCGAAACTGCCGTTCGAGCGGGTCGGTCGGTTGGGAGTGCATAGTAAGGTTTGCAATGCAAACCAGTCTCCGCCACAGCCGAGATTGTGTCAACTCCTTCCGCCGTGATCCGGCGATGGCGCCCGGGGGAATCCGGAGGGACCGATGTTGCGCAGGCGGCCGCCGTGACGCAACGGCCGCCCTATTCCGTTCGCAGGGCTTGCATGGGCGCCACGCGGGTTGCGCGCCGCGCCGGGAGGTAGCAGGCGACCAGCGTTGCGCCGGCCAGCAGCAGCGCCGAAAGCCCGAGCACCTGCGGGTCGAACGGGCTCACCTGGTAAAGCATGCTGCCGACCATCTGCCCAATCGCGAGCGCGATGAGGATCCCGGCGGTGAGCCCGGCAGCCGTCAGGCCGACGCCCTCGCGAAGCACGAGCCACATCACGCCGCCGCCGGTGGAGCCGAGCGCCATCCGGATGCCGATCTCCCGCGTGCGCCGCGACACCACGTAGGCCTTCACGGCGTAGAGGCCGACGACGGCGAGGAAGGCTGCCACGGCGCCGAACACCGCGAAGATGTTGGCGCCGGCCCGCACGATCCAGTAGAGGATGCTGGTCGTGCGGTGGCGATCGAGCGTCTGCAGCGCCAGCACCGGCAGATGCTCGTCCACCGCCTTGATCTCGCGCCGCATCGCCTGCAGCGCGGCCGCCTCGGCCTGGTCGCCGCGGCCGGCGATCGCGACGTGGAAGTGCGCCGTGGTGCGATACGCGCCTCCGAACGGCAGGTAGATGTGAGCCACCGGGGCCCGGTCGAAGAGGTCGTGCCGCAGCCCCTTGACCACCCCCACGATCTCCATCGTGGCGGGCTCACGGCTG
Source organism: Vicinamibacterales bacterium (assembly GCA_029974175.1). Lineage (GTDB taxonomy): Bacteria > Acidobacteriota > Vicinamibacteria > Vicinamibacterales > Fen-181 > JARKSS01. The sequence goes on along the minus strand of JARKSS010000513.1, from coordinate 869 downwards.
GCGTTCGCCACGACCCCTGCCGCCTGCACGGGCAGCGCCTGCTCGTCGCGTGCGAAGCGGATGTGCTGCCCGACCGGCTCCTGCCCGGGGAAGAGCGCCCGGGCCAGCGGCTCGTCGATGATGACGACCGCCGGCTTGCCGGTGCGGGCGGTCTCGGACGCGGTGAAGTCGCGGCCCCGGAGGATCGGGATGCCGAGCGTGCGGAAGTAGTCGGTGCCGATGCTGTAGGTCACGACGCCGACGCCCGCCGGCCGGCCGTCGCGTGCCCCGTCCCCGGCCTTGAGCACGGTCGTTCCCTCGGTGAAGCCGCCGAAGGCGACCACCGACGAGAGGCTGGCCGCCCGAACGCCTGGCAGCGCCCGAAGCCGTTCGAGCAGGCGCGCGTAGGTTTCACGGCCGCGCGCCTCGTCGTAGCCGGCGAGGCTCGCATCGATCGAGGCCATCAGCTGCCCATCGAACCGGTAGCCCGGGTCGGCCCGGCCGGCCTCGATCGCTCCGCGCGTGAAAAGCCCCGCAGCGGTCAGCAGGCCGAGCGACAAGGCAATCTGCGCCCCGACCAGCAGGTTGCGCGCGCCGAACCGGCGCCGCCACCCGCCTGCCACCGGCATCGCGTCGTGCTCCTTGATCTGCCCGATCACGTCGGTCCGCGACAGCTTCCAGGCCGGCCCGAGTGCGAAGACGAGGGTGGTGAGGGCGCAGAAGCCGAGCGTGGCGAGCGCCACGCGCAAGTCGGGACTCGGATCGAACGCGATCGGCACGGGCGACAACGGAACGAGCGATCGGACGAGCAGGCTGGCAGCCCAGTAGCCCAGCACGAGACCAGCCACGCCTCCTGCCACGGCAAGCAAGGCCCCCTCGACGATCAGCTG
>JARKSS010000496.1 GCA_029974175.1 Vicinamibacterales bacterium | reverse complement strand
CACATACTTCGCCCAGCCCTTGTCCGCGGCCACCTTGGTCAGCGCCGCCGTCAAGGTCGTCTTCCCGTGATCGATGTGCCCGATCGTCCCGACGTTCACGTGCGGTTTCGAGCGGTCGAACTTTTCTTTCGCCATCGCGTGTTCCTCGCTCCGCCTTCGCGGACGCCGCGTGCGCGGCGTCCGCTCGGGCGGGACTCATGAACTGGAGCCGATGACCAGGATTGAACTGGTGACCTCGTCCTTACCAAGGACGCGCTCTGCCAACTGAGCTACATCGGCCAACGGGACCTTAACGGGCACCTCGTGCCCGACACCAAGCACACCACTCAGTCTTCGCTCGCTCGTACGAGCGACGCCGGCACGACGCGCGGTGGTCCGCCTTCGCCGCGCCTCCACCCGTCCTGCGCGGCCCCCGGCGGGCAGCCTTCGCTGCTTCGCAGCAACCCGGGCTTGCCAGCCGGAGCCTGCGAAGCGGTCAACGGCCCGCCTTCGCCGCGCCTTCACAGATCCCGCGGGCTGCGGCGGGCAGCCTTCGCTGCTTCGCAGCGAAGGCTGGAGCGGGAGACGGGGATCGAACCCGCGACCAACAGCTTGGAAGGCTGTGACTCTACCACTGAGTTACTCCCGCCTTCGCAACCCGGCGTTCCGCTGCACTGCTCGAGGCACCATTCGACTCCGCCCCCGCCGGCCGCGTCGAATGGTGGGGAGGGGAGGATTCGAACCTCCGAAGCCCCTTGGGCGACAGATTTACAGTCTGTTGCGTTTGACCGCTCTGCAACCTCCCCACACCTCTCGCCACACCGCTCGCCGTCCGGCGGGCGGGCGGCACCCGATGGAGCTGGCGGAGGGATTTGAACCCCCGACCCGCTGATTACAAATCAGCCGCTCTACCGGACTGAGCTACGCCAGCCAGACGAAAGGACTCAATCTAGCACAAGCTGTGCCAAGCAAGCAAGTTTCGGTCATTTTTGGCCCGCTTTTGGGCCCTCTTCCGGCATTCCGACGCGCTGACGAAGCGCCTCGAACAGCACGATCCCCGCGGCCACGCTCACGTTGAGGCTGTCCACGTGGCCCCGCATGGGAAGCGAGGCCAGCAGGTCACAACGCTCCCGGACCAGCCGCCGCAGCCCGCTTCCCTCCGCCCCGAGGACGATGGCCGAGGGCTGCGTGAAATCCACCTCGCTGTAGGACAACGGCGCGTCGGCGGCAAGCCCCACCGTCCACACGTTCGCCTCGCGCAGCTCCTCGAGCGCGCGGGCGATGTTCACCACGCTCGCCACCCGGACGTGCGCCAGCGCCCCGGCCGACGCCTTCGCCGCCGCGCCGTCGAGGGCGGCCGCGCGCCGCGTCTGCCTGATGACCCCGTCGGCACCGGCCGCATCCGCCACCCTCAGGATCGCCCCGAAGTTGTGCGGGTCTTCCACGCCGTCCAGCACGACCAGCAGCGCCGGCCCCCGCGCGCGCTCCACCAGCTCGGCCACACCGTACTGGCGACCCTCGTCGATCTCGGCCACGACGCCCTGGTGTCGGCCTCCACGCGCGGCGCGATCCAAGTCACCGGTCTGGGCGTGCCGTACCGCAACTCCCGCCCCCGCGGCCAGCTCGAACAATTGCCGCATCCGGCGGTCGTGTCGATCCGCAACGCGGATCTCCCGGACGCGTCCGGCCCGCAGCGCCTCGATGACGGGGTTCAGGCCGTAGATGATCACAATCCCAATCCCGGTCCCGGTGCCGTCCGGATCAGGCCCGGTCGAGCGCCTCGAGGAACAACTGCACCCGCTCGCGGCAACCGACCACGGGAGACAATCCCGAGCCTGCCGGCAGTTGCGCACCCAGATCGATCGCCGGGACGGCGTGGTCCAGTTCGGGCCCGCCGGCCTCGCCCGTCAGCGCAACGCGGATCGGGTGGAACAGCGCCTTCGCCTTCCGCCCGGTCTCGCGCTTCACCCTGTCAGCCGCCGCGCGAAACGCTTCCCTGCTCGTGAGCCTCTCCGACGCCGCCAGCTCGCGCGCCAGGCCCGCAACCACCTCGCGCGCCCCGTCCTCGTTGAGAACGGCCTGCACCTCGGGGTCGCTCAGCGCCCGGGCGGCGTCGTAGGAGAACAGGAAGCGGAGGCGACGCGGAATGTCGGCGAGGCGATCCACCGAGTCGGAGGCCATCCCCACCACCTTCTCGAGGTAGGCCCATCCGCTGGCGTCCGGCTCCCTCACGACCATGCCCTCCGCCCGCAGGAACGGGGCGGCAAGCTTCGCGAGGCGCGGCGCGCCGGCCAGGCGCATGTAGTGCCGGTTCACCCAGGCCAGCTTCTCCTCGTCGAACACGCCGGCACTGCGGCCCACGTCCTCGAGCCTGAAGCGACGGGCCAGTTCCTCGATCGGCAGCACCTCCTGGTCGCCGCCGGGCGACCACCCGATCAACGCGAGGTAGTTGACCAGCGCCTCCGGCAGGTAGCCTCGCGCGCGGAACTCCGCCACCGAGGTTGCGCCGTGCCGCTTCGAGAGCGGCGTGTGATCGGGACCCAGGACGAGCGCCACGTGCGCGAACTCCGGCGGGCGGAACCCGAGCGCCTCGTACAGCAGCACCTGGCGCGGCGTGTTCGAGATGTGATCCTCGCCCCGCACCACCTGCGTCACCCGCATCAGCGCATCGTCCACGACGACCGCGAAGTTGTAGGCGGGGTTCCCGTCCGGCCGCAGCAGGACGAAGTCGCCGATCGCGGCCCTCGGGAACGACACCTCGCCCCGCACCTTGTCGAGGAAGGCGACGTCGCCACCCTCCGGGACCCTGAACCTCACGACGGCCGGCTCGCCGCGCGACCGCCGGGCCGCCACTTCGGATCGCGAAAGGTCTCGGCAGCGGCCCGAGTACTTGGGCGCCTCGCCGGCGGCGAGCGCCGCTTCCCGCTCGGCCTTCAGCTGCGCCTCGGTGCAGAAGCAGTAATAGGCGCGGCCCTCGGCGAGCAGGCGATCGGCCTGCGCGCGGTAGATGTCCAGCCGCTCCGACTGCCGGAACGGCCCCTCGTCCCACCCGAGGCCCAGCCACTCGAGGTCCTCGAGAATCGCCTGCTCGGAGGCGGACGTCGAGCGCTCGCGGTCGGTGTCCTCGATCCGCAGGATGAAGGTCCCGCCGCTGCCGCGCGCGAGCAGCCAGTTGAACAGCGCCGTGCGCGCGTTCCCGACGTGCAGGTGGCCGGTGGGGCTCGGTGCGAAACGGACTCTCATGTCAACTGGCAGCTGCCTGCGGCGGTCGCCGCCTTCACCCTCGAACAGGTGCCGCGGCCTCGCGGGCTGCCCGCTGCCCTCCGCCCGCTGCGCGCTCGATCAACACCACCGCGTGCGCCGCGATCGCTTCGCCGCGGCCCGTCGCGTCCATGCCTTCGTTGGTCTTCGCCTTCACGCTCACCGCGTCAGCCGGAACGCCCAGCGCCCCCGCCAGCGACGCGGCGATCGCCTCGCGGTGGGCCCCGAGCTTGGGCCGCTCGGCGATCACGGTGAGGTCGGCGTTGACCGGCCGGTAGCCGAGCGTCGCGACGAGCGCGGTCACCTCGCGCAGCAGCGCGAGGCTGTCGGCGCCGGCCCACTTCGGATCGGTATCGGGAAAGTGCTGCCCGATGTCGCCCGCCGCCGCGGCACCGAGCAGCGCGTCGGTGAGCGCGTGGCAGACGACGTCGGCGTCCGAATGGCCAGCCAGTCCCCGGTCGAACGGGACGACGACGCCGCCGAGGACGAGCCTGCGCCCCTCGACCAGCCGGTGCAGGTCGTAGCCCGTCCCAATGCGCAGCGTGGTGCCACCGCCCTTCGGCGCGACCAGCGCCTCGGCGATGGCCAGGTCGTCGGGCGTCGTGATCTTGATGTTGCGCGCGCTCCCTTCCACCAGGCGCACCGGGACGCCGGCACGCTCGGCAAGCGCCGCCTCGTCGGTGGCCTCGATTCCCTCGCGCCCCAGCCTGACCGCCTCCTCGAGCACCTCGATTCGAAACGCCTGCGGAGTCTGCGCGAGATGGATCGACTCGCGTGGCAGCGTGCGTGCGATCACCTTGTCACCGGGCGCGCCGGGCTCGCTCTGCTTCACGGTGTCCCGGGCCGGCAGCGCGGCGATCGCCGCGCCGGTCTCGGCCGCCGCGGCGACGGTGCGCTCGATGAGCGCGGCATCGACGAGCGGGCGGGCGGCGTCGTGCACGACGACGAGGCTCGTGCCGGCCGGCACCGCGGCCAGGCCGCTCGCCACTGAGTCCTGCCGGCGCTCGCCCCCCGCGGCCAGCGTCACGCGGTCCGACTGCAGGTAGGCAGGCGGCGCCGCGAGCACGTCGGGGGGAAGGACCGCGACCACGTGATCGACGCACCTCGCAGCGAGAAAGGCCTCGACGCTCCACTGCAGGATCGGCCGGCCGCCCAGCTGCAGCAGCTGCTTGGGCACCGCCGCGCCGAGGCGACGCCCCCGTCCCCCGGCGGCGATGATCGCGGTCACGGACATGAGTTCTGTATTCGGGGCTGTCAGTCTTCCGTTCTTGGGGCGGGGTCGCCCACGTCACGGCATGAGCCGAGGCGCAACCTTTGATTATAGGACGAGACGAAAGAGGATGGAACCGCCTGCGTACGCCAGCACGCGCTCGGCCGTCACCGTGAGGGAATGGTCGAGGACGGCGGGCGGGAGTTCGGCCGGACCGTAGATGACCACCAGCGCCCTCGCCGTCGCGGGGGTCACCATCGTGCGGGCCGAATCGGACGTCGGGTTGCCGAAGGCGCCGAGGCGGTCGGCTACGACCAGGCGGGACGCAACATGAACGAGGTCCTTGCGAATGCCGGCGTATTCCTCGCCGTCGTGCCCCAGCCTCACCACCACGTCGCCGTCGATCCGATCGGCGTCGTACGCGCCGTACGGCAACTGGAACCCGGCCGAGCACCAGTTGCACACGTCCACCAGCGTGTTGACGCGGGGAAGCGGCTCGCCCTTCACGATGCGGCGGAGCAGCGCCTCGGAGGAGGGCCGTCTCTTGGTGGGATCGAGGCCGACCTTGCGGTACATCGCGCGCACGGCCGCCGCCGAGCCTCGCGCAATCCCCTCGCGAGGCCCGCCGGCGCGCATGAGTGCCTCGGCCTGGCCGAGGGCCGAGTCGAGGTCCGGGTTGCCCTCCAGTACCCGCAGGCCTTCGAAGAACAGCACGCCCGGCCGGACGATCCCGGACAGAACGGGAGAAATCGAGACCCGCACCGCCTTACAGCCCGGCCGGCTCGTCGCCGACATCCACCACGACCGTTTCGCGGACGCTCACGGCCAGCGCGCGCGCCTCTTCCACCGTCGGCTCGAGGCCGCCGGTCGTCACCGGTTCGTGAATGGTCAGCCTCACGTGCCCGGGACAGGTCATCAGGCGTCCCTTGAGCATGACGTGCCGGCTCCCAGCAATCGAGATCGGGACGATGGGCAAGCCGGCCTGGATGGCCAGCAGGAAGCTGCCTCCCTTGAAGCGCCCCACCTGCCCGTCGGCACTCCTGGTCCCCTCGGGAAAGACGATGAGCGAGAGCCCCTGCGAGACCAGCCCCTTCCACCGCCGCAGGATCCCGACCGGATCGGGGTGCCGGCGATCGACCAGCAGGTGGCCGGTCCGGCTCAGGTGCCACCCGAGGAACGGGAACTTCCCGAGCGAGGCCTTCGCGATGATCCGCAGCTGCCACGGCAGGCTGGCGAACACGATCGGGATGTCGTAGATGCTCTGGTGGTTCGAAACGAAAATGTAGGTCTTTCCCGGCGTCAGGCGCTCGAGCCCCCGCACCTCGACCGACACGCGGGTCGTTTTCAGGATGAGCCACGACCAGGCGCGCGCGCAGCGGTGGGCGAAGTGGCCGCTCCGGTCGATGAGGCTCGAGGCGATCGACGCCGTCCCGAGCACGATCGTGTAAACGGCGATGGCGGGGATCAGGTAGAAGACCGTCCGCCACCAGTGATACGGGGGAGTCTTCACCTCGCGCCCTCAGCCTGCCTGGCCGGCACTGCGGGCCGTGCGCCGGTCGTCCTTGTCCACCGCCTGCCCGGTTCCCGCTGCCGGCGCCGCCTGAGCGACAGGCACCGGCTGGGTCCCCTGTCCGCCCCCTCCGGGCGACGACGGTATTGCCGCAGGCTCGATGTGCCGGCCGAAGATCATCTTCCCGGCGGTGGTCTGCAGGACGCTGGTCACCACGACGTCGATGGTCTTCCCGATGAGGCGCCTGGCGTTGTCCACCACCACCATCGTCCCGTCGTCCAGGTAGGCGACGCCCTGGTTGTACTCCTTGCCCTCCTTGAGGATGAAGACCTTCATCACCTCGCCGGGCAGCACGACGGGCTTGAGGGAGTTGGCCAGCTGGTTGATGTTGAGGACCTCCACGCCCCGAAGCTGCGCCACCTTGTTGAGATTGAAGTCGTTGGTGACGATCTTCCCCTGGAGCGAGCGGGCCAGCTCGATGAGCTTCAGGTCCACCTCGCGAACCTCGGGGAAGTCCACGTCCGAGATGACGACTTCGACCCCGGACATCTTCTGGATCTTCTGCAGGATGTCGAGGCCGCGCCGGCCGCGGTTGCGCTTGAGCGTGTCGGCCGAGTCGGCGACCAGCTGCAGTTCCTTCAGGACGAACTGTGGGATGACGAGTGCCCCTTCGATGAAGCCGGTCTCGCAGACGTCCGCGATCCGGCCGTCGATGATGACGCTCGTGTCGAGCACCTTGTACCGGCGCTGCGGGCCCGCGGCCCGGAAGAGACCGACCAGCCGGGCCGGCTCGAGCCACTCGCCCTTGCGGGCGCCCATGATCGTCCCGACATAGGGCAGGACCAAGAGAACCGTGCTGCGAAGGAAGGCGACGCGGCCGTCGGTCGCGTCGGTCCAGGCGAGCGCCGCTTCGATCGTCTTCGCGATGGCGAGGCCCACCGCGCCGCCGAGCAAGGCGCCCAGCATCGCCGCGACGGGGGCGTCCTTGAGACGCAGTTCGACCGCAATGATGACGCCGGCGACGGCAACACCGAACAGGACGTTGAGCGCCACCCCGACGCCGACAATCGGCTGTAACATGCCGGCGGTCGAGGCGATCGCACCGACCAGGAGGGCGCGGGCGAGCAGGAACCAGGTCATCGGGGGACTCCAAGCCCAGGGATCCGGACCCGCCCGCCGAGGGCCGGGCGAGACGGGCCTATGAGAACAAGCGATCGAGGGCCTCGGCCACCGACGCCACGCCGACCAGCTCGCAGCCGTCGGGCGCATCCCGGGGATCGAGGTTCCCTCTTGGAAGGATACAGCGTCTGAATCCCATCTGCGCCGCCTCCCTCGCACGCCGGCCCGGCTGCGTGACCCCCCGGATCTCACCCGAGAGGCCCACCTCGCCGAAGACCGCGGTCTGCTCGGCGACGGGGCGGTTGCGCAAGCTCGAGGCGATGGCCGCTGCCACCGCGAGATCGGCGGCCGGCTCGTTGACGCTGAGGCCACCGG
>JARKSS010000477.1 GCA_029974175.1 Vicinamibacterales bacterium | reverse complement strand
TGTAGGTCCAGCGGCCGTAGTAGGTCATCGCCTTGCCGCCGAAGACCTTTGGATCGAGCGCGGACGGGTTCGACGGGTCGGGAACCGGCGGATCGTTGATCAGCACGACCATCGTCTTGCCCTTGAGGTCCACGCCCTTGTAGTCGTCCCACTGGAACTCGGGCGCCTGCACGCCGTAGCCGACGAAGACGACCTCGGAGTCCTGGAGCGCGACACGCTCGGCCACGTGCTTGGTCCACGCCACCACATCATCCCGGAAGCGCAAACGCTGCTGCCTGCCGCCCTTCCTGAACACCAGCGAGGTGTTCGGGTCGGCCTTGATGCCGACCATGGGCACCTTCTGCAGGTAGCCGCCGTCGGGGTGTCCCGGCTCGACGCCGGCCTTCTTGAACTGGTCGATGATGTAGGCGAGGGTGAGCTCCTCGCCCTTCGTCCCGGGCTTGCGCCCTTCGTACTCGTCCGACGACAGCACCTTGGTGTGGGCGAGCACGGCCTCCCCGTCGATGGCCGGAGGCTTCACCGCGGCCGCAGCCGCTGCCGAATCCCCCGCGCCGCGTGCCGGCTCCCGGTCCCCGTTCCCGCACCCTCCCAGGCAGAGAGCGGCGCACACGATCGACACCACCGCGAATGCTCTCATCGGTCCTCCTGTCCGAATGATACAGGACGCGGCGTCTCGGGGCCGACGGGCAGTCCACGAAGTCGCGAAGTCGCGAAGTCGCGAAGTCGAGTCCACGGCGTCGGCGCTCGCAGGTCTCTCCCGTCGTCGGGGCGCGGCAATTCTCGGCGCTGCCTCGTGAAAGGACCGCGGCGCTCATACGGCTGCCTGATGAGGCGGTGCGGCGGCGCGGATGGCGGGTGCGTCGGCGAACGAGCGATGCGGAGACCACTGACGCCGCCCTGGAGCTGCGGGCCGTTCGCGGAGAAAACCGTGTGGAGCACGCCGATCGGGTGCGGACAAAACGCACCGCAGGCCTGCGGACACCGCCTGGGGCTGGGGGTCCCCAGGCGCGTTCCTGTCGCTCTCAGGTGTTACAGTGGAGCCATGAGCATCCTCGATCCTCACCGCAAGATGTCGCACCCGCCGCTCGAAGGGGGCGTCGAGGTGACGCGCCTGGTCGATACCTACTTCAACGCCTACAACGGAGCACGGCTCCGCGAGGCCTGCCAGCTCTTCGTCAAGCTGATCGAGGAGGATGCCTCAATCGGCGTCACCCTTGCAGGCGCATTGACGCCGGCAGGGCTGGGCGCCGTCCTGGTGCCCCTCATCCGGGCGGGGTTCGTTGACTACATCGCCTCGACGGGGGCCAACCTCTATCACGACCTGCACTTCACCCTGGGGTATCCGTTGTATCGATCGACGGCCCAGGTGGCGAGCGGGGCGGTGGACGTCGAGCTGCGCAAGAAGGGGATCATCCGCATCTACGACGTGCTGTTCGACCAGAAGGTCCTGCTCGAGACCGACGACTGGCTCTACAGGACGCTGCTGAAGGACGAGTTCCGAAAGACGATGGGGACCTCCGAGCTGCACCACCGGGTGGGAGCCCACGCGCTCGAAGAGGCGCGGTCGCGGGGGATTGCCCCCCCCGTGCTTGCGACCTGTCACGAGTGCGACGTCCCGATCTATGCGCCCAGCCCCGGCGACTCAACCGTGGGCATGAACGTCTCGGCCGTCTGGACCGCCCGGCCGGAACTGGCCCCCGTGGTGAACCCCGCGATCGACGTTGCCGAAACGGCAGCCATCGTCCTCGACGCGAAGCGTGGCGGCCGCCCGAGCGCGGTGGTCATCTTCGGCGGCGGCGCCCCCAAGAACTTCCTGCTGCAGACCGAGCCGCAGCTGCAGGAGGTGCTGGGGATCGACGAGCGCGGTCACGACTACTTCATCCAGGTCACCGATGCCCGCCCCGACACGGGCGGCCTATCGGGGGCGACGCCGTCCGAGGCGGTGTCGTGGGGCAAGATCGACCCCGACCAGCTCCCGAACACGGTGGTCTGCTACGCGGACAGCACGATCGCGATGCCTCTCATCGCGGCCTACGCGCTGTCGAAGGCGAAACCGAGGCCCCTCCGGCGGCTCTACCGGCGCATGCCCGAGCTGGTCGAGCAGCTGCGCGAGGAGCACCGAGGCACGTCGCTCTACCGGGAGCGGTGGGGCGAGCGGGTTGCCAGCGAAGGTCCGCCGCGGCCTGACAGAGCCTGAAAGACATGGACGCCTCCGCCCCCGCGGTGTCCAAGCCGGGATCGTCGGTCGAGTACCCGCCCTGGTGGGAAGCCTGGGCGATCCGGGCTCGCGCCCGCCTCGCGGGACGGTGGAAGAACAACAGGGTCGCGCGCGAAGCCGTCGCCCTCGCGCTGGTCGCGCGGACCCTGGTGCCAGGCCGCTCGACGCCCCAGCGGCTCACCGATCTCATCACCGCCTGCAAGCATGCGCAGAGCCGCCGCCTCCGGCGGCTACTGAGGGCCCGGATCGCGCCGTTCCTGTCGGGACCACGCGCCGCGATCTGGCGTTCGGAGAAGATTGGCTGGAGCCGCTTCTACGGCGAGTTCGGCGACCTCAGGACCCAGAAGGCGCTGACGACAAGCCTGCTGTTGAAGGCGCCCGGGCCGGGCGGTGAGAAGGGGGTGCTCTACTCGGCCTTCGAGTACAACTGGATGCGCCTCATCGCACATCACGACGCCCGGGCCTTCCTCTCCGAGTACACCCTGGTCGGCGCCTCGTCCTACTCCCCCACCCACTACGCGGCCCTCGCCAACTTCGCGGGCCTTTCCGACGACCCGGTCTTCATCGGCGTGTCGAACCACGCCGACCTCGAGGCCTACCGGGTGCTCAGTCCCGTCATCGAGCCGGTGCCGCTGCTGGCGTGCGACCTGAACGATCCCGGCCAGTACACGCCCAAGCCGCATGCCGAGCGCCGCATCGACATCCTGATGGTGGCGACCTGGCTTCGCGTGAAACGTCACTGGCTGCTGTGGGAGGCACTTGCCGACATGCCGCGCGACCTGCGCGTGGTCCTCGTGGGGCGGAACCTGCCCGGCCGGACCGCGCACGATCTGCTGCGCGAAGCCCGGGCGTTCGGCGTGCGCCAGCACCTCGAGTTCGAGCTGAACGTGCCGCCCGAGCGGGTGGCCGAGCTGCAGTGCGACGCGCGGGTGTCGGCCGTGTTCAGCGACCGCGAAGGGTCGTGCGTCGCCGTCACCGAGAGCATGTTCGCCGGCTCGCCGGTGGCGATGATGGCCGACGCGCACGTTGGAGCGAAGGCCTACATCAACGAACAGACCGGCGTCCTGCTGCAAAGGAAGGACATCGGCGCGCAGCTGCTGCGGTTCCTCGAGAACAGCCATCTCTTCACGCCGCGGGCCTGGGCGCTCGAGAACATCAGCTGCCACGTCTCGACCCGGCGCCTGAACGACATCCTGCGCGCCGATGCCCTCGCGCGCGGCCGCCCCTGGACCGAGGACATCGCCCCCTTCTGCCGCCGCTACGTGGCGCAGTACATCAACGCGTCGGACGAGACCAGGCTGGCGCCAGCCGTCGCCGAACTGGAGCGCCGCCACGGCGTGCGCCTCACGCGGTGGGAATACAGGGCCACCTGAGTCGGCGGTGCGCGGCCGTCGCGCGGACCGTCAATCCTGCGGGCTGCACTCCGGTCACCTGTTCCAGATCATCAGCTCCACGCGGCTCGGGTGGGCGGCGGTCCGGTACACCCGCTGCGTGGCCTTGCGGAAGTCGGCCTCGGTGGCCTCGGGAATCGTGACGAACGTCTGCGGGTTGCGATCCACCAGCGGGAACCAGGTGCTCTGGACCTGGATCATGATCCGGTGGCCCCGGCGGAAGGTGTGGAACACGTCGGGCATCACGTACTCGATGGTGGTCACCTGGTTCGGCGCGAACGGCTCGGGGCGTTCGAAGCTGCGCCGGAACTTGCCCCGGAACACCTCGCCCCTCACCAGCTGCTGGTAGCCGCCCATCCGCGAGTACGGCGAGGCGAACGGGCTCGGCGGCCCTGTCGCCCGGTCGGGATCGGGATCCGGATAGTCGTCGGGATAGGCGTCGATCAGCTTCACCACGAAGTCCGAGTCGGTGCCGCTCGTCGAGACCTCGAGGTGCGGCCTGATCGGGCCCGCCACCGTCAGGTCGGCGGCGAGCGGCTCGGTCTGGTAGACGAGCACGTCGGGCCGCTGCGACGCGAAGCGCTGGTCTTCCACCATGTGCTCACGGGTCATGCCGGTCGCGAACGCCGCCGTGTACGGCACCGGGCGGGCCGGGTCGCTCACGTACTCGTCGTAGGCCGTCCCCGCGTCGCCAGGGGGATCGAACGAAAGGCGGCCGCCGGCGTGCAGGTAGATCGGCCTCGGCGTTGCGTCCTTCGGCGGCCAGGCGGGCAACTCGTGCCACCGGTTGCGCCCGGTTTCGAACATGGTCGCCTCGGCAAGGGCGAGCTTGCCGTTCCCCTTGAGCAGTGACTTGAAGAACGGGAACTCGATTCTCTCCTGGTACCGCTCGCTGGTCTTCGCCCCGAACACCACGTCGCCCAGGCGGTCGCCGGCGCCGCGGGACCATCCCCCGTGGTGCCAGGGCCCCATCACCAGCAGGTTGGTGGCGCCGGGGCTCTGGCGCTCGGTGTGCTTGTACACCTCGAGGGCGCCGAACAGGTCCTCGGCGTCGAACCAGCCGCCGACGGTCATCACCGCCGGCCTGACGTTGCGAAGGTGCGGGCGGATGTTGCGGGCCTGCCAGAACTCGTCGTAGGTCTCGTGCGCCATCATGTCGTTCCAGAAGCCGACCTGGCCCTTGAAGTAGCGCTCGTTGACCCGCGAGAGCGGCCCGAGCTTCAGGTAGAACTCGTAGCCGTCCAGGGTGCCGAAGTCGAAACGCGCGAAGCCCGACGTCGTGGGGCCCTTCCGGGGCCAGCCGAAGCTGGCCAGGAAGCTGAAGGCGTGGGGCAGGTAGAGCGCCCCGTTGTGATGGAAGTCATCCCCGATGAACCAGTCGGCAATCGGCGCCTGCGGCGAGGCCGCCACCAGCGCGGGGTGCGCGTCGATCATCCCCATGGCGGTGTAGAAGCCCGGGTACGATATGCCGTACATCCCGACTTTGCCGTTGTGGCCTTTCAGGTTCTTGACGAGCCACTCGATCGTGTCGAAGGTGTCGGTGGTCTCGTCGATGTCGCGCGGGCCCGACTTTTCCGGCTGGTAGGGGCGGACGTTCACGAACTCGCCCTCCGACATCAGCCGGCCCCGCACGTCCTGGTAGACGAAGATGTACCCGTCGCGCATGAAGCGCGGCGAGGGTCCGAGGGCCGACGGAAAGTGGTCTTCGCCGTACGGCGCCACGCTGTAGGGCGTCCGGGTCAGCAGGATCGGGTACCGCCGGGAGTCGTCTTTCGGCGTGTAGACCGCGGTGAACAGCTTCACGCCGTCGCGCATCGGCACCCGCACCTCGCGCTTGACGTAGTTCCGGCGCGCGTACTCGGCGTCCCCGATGCCCCCCGGCTGGACGGCGACGCCGGCCGCTCCACCGATGGCCAGAACGATGAGGCCGGGCAGCAGCGCTCGTCGCATGGGCCCCTCCCTGTCGCGCGGGGGCGGTCACCGCCGCGTCCCGCGTCAGCCCGCGTTGCCGGCTTTCCGTTTTCCGCTCGCGTGATGGTACCATAGCGTTCCCAGCCCCCCGCCCGGTTGCCCTTCTCCCCGTTCCCGGTACCCGCGGTGTCACGTGTTCCCAACCCGCTTGGAGTGCGGTGATGGTGGTTGACCGTCCTGACGGCGCGAACCGCCGCGAGTTCCTGCTGCGCGTGCTGCGCGCTGGCGGCCTGGCCGCCGGCGCGGCGGGCCTGGGCACCTGGCTCCACGCCCGGAGCGCCCGCCCGAGCGAGCCGCAGGTGGTGCTCGCGGACCGCCGCACGGGTGTGGCCGAAGACCCGACGCTTCCCGAGCTGGTCGTGGTGCAGGGCGAGTCGCCCGAGACCCTCGCGCGCCGCGCGCTCGACGAGCTGGGCGGCATCCGCCGTTTCGTGGCCAGGGGCGACACGGTGGTGGTGAAGCCCAACATCGGGTGGGACCGCTCACCCGAGCAGGCGGCCAACACGAACCCCGAGCTGGTGGCAACCCTCGTCACGCTCTGCCGCGAGGCGGGTGCGCGCAAGGTCATCGTCACCGACGTGAGCTGCAACGAGGCGCGCGTCTGCTTCGACCACAGCGGCATTGCCGCCGCGGCGCGGGCGGCGGGCGCCGACGTCGTGCTGCCCGAGGAGCGGCGGTTTCGCGAGGCCAACCTTGGCGGCGACGTGCTCACCACCTGGCCGGTGCTGGAGCCGCTGCTGACCGCCGACAAGCTCATCAACGTCCCGATTGCCAAGCACCACAGCCTG
>JARKSS010000473.1 GCA_029974175.1 Vicinamibacterales bacterium | reverse complement strand
AGCAGGTCGACCTGATCGACGGCCACGAACTGGCCGAACCGCTTGGTGACGCCCCTGACCTCGATGCTCATGGCCCCACACGCCTGCCGATGATTGCCTTCGCCGCCAGCGTGAGGAGCGCCGCGGCGGCGAGCACGGAGGCCACCGCGAAGGCGGCCGCGAAGTTGTACTCGTTGTACAGGATCTCGACGTGGAGCGGGGCTGTGTTCGTCTGCCCCCGGATGTGCCCCGACACGATCGAGACGGCGCCGAACTCGCCGATCGCCCGCGCGTTCAACAGCACGACCCCGTAGAGCAGGGCCCACCGGATGTTCGGCAGCGTGACCCGCCAGAACGTCTGCCAGCCGCTGGCGCCCAGGGCGAGGGCCGCCTGCTCTTCCTCGATGCCCTGCTCCTGCATGACGGGAATCAGCTCTCGGGCGACAAACGGCGAGGTCACGAACAGCGTCGCGAGGATGATACCTGGAACGGCGAAGAGGATGCGGATGCCGTGCTCCGACAGCCAGGGCCCCAGCGCGCTCTGGGCACCGAACAACAGGACGAAGACAAGGCCGGCGACGACCGGCGACACGGTGAACGGCAGGTCGATCAGCGCGACGAGCAGGCGGCGCCCGGGAAACTGGAAGCGCGCGATGGCCCACGCCGCGGCGAGGCCGACGAGCGTGTTCACGGGCACCGCCATCAGTGCGGTCAGGACGGTCAGCCGCAAGGCAGCGCGCGTGTCGGGGTCGGCAATCGCGCGCCAGTACCCGCCAGCCCCCTCGGCAAGCGCCTGCACGAAGACGGCAGCAAGCGGGATCAGCAGGAAGCAGCCGAGGAAGAGCAACGCGAGCGCAGTCAGCGCCCACCGCGCGGCCCTCCCGCCGCTCCCCGCCCCGATCGCGGGACGATCGCGCGGCCCGCTCATGGCATCGCCTCGCGGCGGCGACTCCACGCCTGCAGGCTGTTGATCGCGAGCAGCAGGCCGAACGACAGCGCCAGCATCACGGCGGCAATGGCCGTGGCGCCGTCGTAGTCGTACTGCTCGAGCCGCGCGACGATCAGCAACGGAACGACCTCGGTGCGCAGCGGCAGGTTCCCCGAAATGAAGATCACCGACCCGTACTCGCCGAGGGCCCGGGCGAACGCGAGCGTGGAGCCTGTCAGCAGCGCCGGCAGGATCGACGGCAGCAGGACGCGGCGGAAGATTTGCACGCGGCTGGCGCCCAGGCTTGCCGCCGCGTCCTCCACCTCGGGGTCGAGGTCCTCGAGCACCGGCTGCACGGCCCGGACGACGAACGGCAGGCCGACGAAGGTCAGGGCGATGACGACGCCAAGCCGGGTGAAGGCAGCCTGCACCCCCGCCGCCGCCAGCGGCGCCCCGAGCCATCCCGTCGGCGCGTACACGGCGGTGAGCGCGATGCCCGCCACCGAGGTCGGCAGCGCGAATGGCAGATCGACGCAGGCGTCCACCACCGGCCGGCCGGGGAAGCGGTAGCGCACCAGCACCCAGGCCACCAGCAGGCCGCAGACGGCGTTGATCAGCGCCGCCGCGAACGAAGCGCCGAAGCTGAGGCCGGCCGCCGCCAGCACGCGCTCGCTCGAGATTGTCGCGACCAGCTGCGACGGCCCTATCTTCGCCGCGCGCAGCGTCAGGGCCGCCAGCGGCGCCACGATCAGCAGCCCGACATAGGCGGTCGTGATGCCGAGCGAGAGGCGGAAGCCCGGCAGGACGCGGCGCCGTGGGTGCGTGGGTGCGAGAACCCCCCTCATCGCCGGGTGAAGATCCGATCGAAGATGCCGCCCTCGTCGAAGTGAGTGCGCTGAGCGTGCGCCCACCCGCCGAAATCGCGGTCGATGGTGAAGGTGCGGACCTCGGGGAAGCGGGCCCGGTGGCGGGCCAACACCTCCGGGAGGCGCGGGCGGTAGAAGTGCCGCGCGGCAATCTCCTGCGCCTCGGCCGTGTAGAGGAACTGCAGGTACGCCTCGGCGGCCTGGCGGGTCCCGCGGCGGTCCACCACCCGGTCAACCACCGCGACGGGCGGCTCGGCGAGGATCGTCGCCGGCGGCACCACCACGTCGACCCGGTCCTTCCCGACCTTCTCGACGGCGAGCAGCGCCTCGTTCTCCCACGTCACGAGCACGTCGCCGATGCCCCGCTGCACGAAGGTGGTGGTCGAGCCGCGGGCGCCGGAGTCGAGCACCGGCACGTTGGCGAGGAGCCGCGCCACGAAGTCGCGTGCCTTGTGCTCGTCGCCCCCGGCCCGCTCGCGCGCCCAGGCCCAGGCCGCCAGGTAGTTCCACCGCGCTCCCCCGGACGTCTTCGGGTTCGGCATGATCACCGAGACGCCCGGCCGCACGAGATCGTCCCAGCTTCGGATCCCCTTCGGGTTTCCCTTCCGGACCAGGAACACGATGACCGACGTGTAAGGGGTGCTGTTGTGGGGAAGGCGCGCCTGCCAGCCGGCGGCGATCAAGCCGCCGTGGCGCGCGATGGCGTCGATGTCGTACCCGAGCGCCAGCGTGACGACGTCGGCCTCGAGGCCGTCGATCACCGAGCGGGCCTGCTTGCCCGACCCGCCGTGCGACTGCCGGATGGCGATCGCCTGGCCGGTCTTCGCCCTCCAGTGGCGGGCGAACGCCGCGTTGATCTCCTGGTAGAACTCTCGGGTGGGATCGTAAGAGACGTTGAGGAGCGTGACGGCCCGCCCGCCCGCCTGGGGAATGGGCGCCGCATCGAAGGCGGCAACGCGGCCCCACGCCGCCCCGAGCGCGACGACCAGGAGGGCGGCCGGCCCCCAAAGCCGGCCCGGCAGTCTCAGCACCGGCATAGTCTAGCAGCCTGTGATGCCACCCGGTCACGAGCCTGCGGCCGCACGCCCCCGCCCTCGCGTCAGTCTCCCTCGGCCCCGCCCTGCCCCAACGTGCCGGCCGCCTTCTGCTTCAGGTACGCCTTGATGAAGACGTCGATGTCGCCGTCCAGGACGCGGTTGACGTCCCCGACCTCCTCCCTGGTGCGGTGGTCCTTGACCATCTGGTAAGGGTGCAGGACGTAGCTGCGGATCTGGCTCCCGAAGGCAATGTCCTTCTTCTCCCCGCCGATCTGCTCGAGCTTTGCCTGCTGCTCCTTCATCCGGAGGTCGTAGAGCCGGGCGCGCAGCACGCGCATCGCCGATTCACGGTTGCGTCCCTGCGATCGCTCGTTCTGGCAGGTCACCACGATCCCGGTGGGCAGGTGGGTGATGCGGATGGCCGAGTCGGTCACGTTGATGTGCTGCCCGCCGTGGCCGCTCGACCGGTAGGTGTCGATGCGCAGGTCCTTCTCGTCGATCTCCACCTCCACGTCGTCGGGCAGCTCGGGCCAGACGTAGACCGATGCGAACGAGGTGTGGCGGCGGGCGGCCTGGTCGAAGGGCGAGATTCGCACCAGGCGGTGGACGCCGGCCTCGGCTGCCATCAGGCCGTAGGCGTAGTCGCCGTAGATCTCGAGGGTGGCGCTCGTGATGCCGGCCTCGTCGCCCGGCTGGTAGTCCATCACCTCGCGCCGGAACCCGCGGCGCTCGGACCACCGCAGGTACATGCGGAGCAGCATGTCGGCCCAGTCCTGCGACTCGGTGCCGCCGGCCCCGGGGTGAATCGTGACGATCGCGTTCTTCTGGTCGTGTTCGCCGCCGAGCAGCTTGCGCGTCTCAGCCGCTTCGACCTCGCGCGCCAGCTCGTCGAGGCCGGAGGCCAGCTCGCCAGCCACGTCCTCGCCCTCCTCGGCCCATTCGACGAGCACCGAGAGGTCGGCCTCGCGCTTCTTCAACTGGTCGATCAGCTGCACCTCCTGCTCGAGGCGATGCCGTCGCTGCAGGATCCGCTGCGCCTCGGCCTGGTCCTTCCAGAAATCGGGCTGCGCGATGACGGCCTCGAGCCGCGCCAGCTCCTCCCCCGGGGCACCCCGGTCAAAGATAGCCCCGCAGGTCGGCCGACCGCTTCGCGAGATCCTCGTAGCGCCTGACCAGGTCTTCGAGCACGATCGCCACGTTATCCACTCCTTTCAACGCGCGCCTTGCCGATCACGGGCGGCCGGAGGCGGCCGGCCAGCACGGCGGCCAGTGTCAGCAGGGTCAGCGCGTACGCAAACAGGTCCCCGATTCGAGAGTACACCGTCCGCCCCTCGAGCAGGCGCACGTCGCCGTCGATAATCGCCCGCTCGAACAGGTTGGAGCGGGCCACCACGCGCCCGTACGGGTCAACGATGCCGCTGATCCCCGTGTTCGCCGATCGGACCAGGTATCGCCCCTGCTCGACCGCGCGCAGCGAGGCCTGCTCGAAGTGCTGCCACGGCGCCGACGACCGTCCGTACCACGCGTCGTTCGTGATGGTACTGAGCAGCCGGCTGCCCCGCGCCACTGCCCCGCGCGCAAGGTCCGGGTACACCACCTCGTAGCAGATCGCGGTGCTGACGGGGTGCCCGGCCACTGGGAGCATCACGATCTCCTCCCCCGGCGAGAAATCGGACACCGCCTCGACCAGCGGCGAGGCGAAGAACAAGAGCCGCTTGAGCGGGACGTACTCGCCAAACGGCACGAGGTGCATCTTGCGGTAGATGCCGCCGACAGTCCCGTCGGGGGTGATGAGGAACGCTGCGTTGTAGAACTTCGGCGGATTGGAGCGCTCGACCTGGTCGCTGCCGACCAGGATGAAGGTTCCCGTGTCGTGCGCCAGGCGGCGGACCACGTCACCCCCCGCGGGATCTTCCTGGAAGCTGAAGGGCAGCGACGACTCGGGCCAGACGATGAAGCGGGCGCCGCTCGAGGCAGCCTGGCGGGTCATTTCGACGTAGCGCTGGAGGATCCCCGGCGCCCGCGAGGGGTCCCACTTCTGCTCCTGCGGGATGTTCCCCTGGACGAGCGCGACCCGGAGAGGGATGCCATCCTTCACCAACCCTCCGTCGCGCAGGCGGGCGGCGCCCCAGGCCGCGACGACCGCCACCACCGCGAGCGAGACGAGCAACGGACGCCGGCGGGCGGCCCCCCGGGTCACCACCAGCCAGGCCAGCGACGCATTCACCAGAACGACCAGCGCCGAGAGACCGTAGACGCCGAAGAGGCTGGCCAGCTGTGCGAGCGGCAGCACCGTCGCCTGGCTGTAGCCGAGCAGCACCCAGGGAAAGCCGGTGAACAGGTACGCCCGCCCCAGTTCGGTCGTCACCCAGACGGCGGGTGCGAGCAGCAGGGCCCGGGGTCCGAAGGTGCGGCCGAGGCGATGCAGGATCAGGGCAGCGACGGCCGGGTAGAGCGCCATGTACGAGGCCAGCAGCAGCATCAGCAGGATGGCCAGCGCGCGCGGCAGATCGCCGTACTGCCGCATGACGGCCGACGTCCAGTAGACGGTGCCCGTGAAGTGAATGGCCCCGGCGAGGAAGCCGAGGCCGAGCGCGCGGAGAGACCCGCTGCCGGCGCGCGGGCGCCACGAGGACGCCAGGCTGACCAGCAGGGGCGCGAGCGCGATCCACGCGAAGGCGGGATGCCCGAATCGCGGGAAGCTCAGGACCAGCAGGACGCCGGAGAGGGCGGCTAGCGAATAATCCAGGGCTTGAACTGCTCTTCTTTCTCAATCCGGCGCTTGACCTGCTCGGCCTCCCGCCGGGTCTTGAACTTTCCGACGACGACGCGATACATCGCGCTGCCGCGCGCGCCGGGGGCGACCAGGTAGGCACGGTGCCCCTTGGCCGCGAGACGCCGGGCCACCCCCTCGGCCTTGGCCCGGTCGCGCAGCGCGACGACCTGCACCGCGAACCCCTGTCCGGGCGGCTCGGCGAGCGCCTTGTCCGCGGGCGGCGCCCCGGGCTTCGCCGGCGCTGCCTCCGCCTCGCGAGGCGCGGCGGGAGCCGGCGGCAGGGTGGATGTCTTGGCGGCCGCCAACGTCTCGGTTGCCGGCGCCTCGCCCTCGAGCCGCTTGGGATAGCTCAGTTCGTCGTCGATCGGCTCGGGGATCGAAAGGGGCGCCGCCGCGGGCGAGGCGTTCA
>JARKSS010000442.1 GCA_029974175.1 Vicinamibacterales bacterium | reverse complement strand
CAGGCCCAGATCCGGAAGTCCTCTACGAAGAACTGCTCGGCCTCGGCACACAACCGCGGCGAGTCGGCCCGCAAGTCTTCGATGCTCTGGCGCAGGACGGCGACGGCGAGTTGCCGGACGCTGTTACTGGCCCCCATCGTCGCCTCGTTCCTTGGCCTCCCGGCGGGCCCGTCGCCGGGCAGCGAGGCACGGGGTGCAGCGCTTCGGGAGGTATGACGGCCGATCGGGATACGCGGCGGCATCGCGGGCCAGCTGCGCGAGCTGCTGGCTGTTGAGAGTGAACGTTCGCCCACAGTCTTTGCACACGCGCCGGATCGCACCTTCCGCGGTGAACATGTCGCTGTTGGTCACGAGCTACACTCTCCGTCTACCGCGCGGGCGAGAGAACACCGCGCGCATTCGCTCCCTCAACGACCGACGACGGCGTCGTCGCCTCATGGCCTACCTCCGGGAAACGGGGCCGGCACCAGAGCGCCGCCAGGAGGGAGCGGGCGCCCAGGGAACCAGCCCAACCACACCGCTGCCAAGGCCTCGGCCTGGCGCTCGATTTCCGTCGTGTGCTGTCTGAGAGTGTCGAGTCGGCCTTCCGCCTTCGCGGCGGCCGTGAGCGCGGCTAACCCGGCGGCCGGGGGGCAGACGCTCGCATCGGCGAGCAGAACCCGGTGCGCGGCCTCGTGGAAGAGAATCGCCCGCACTGCACGTTCGTCGCGGCTGCTGCCGTTGATGATGATGAGCGAGCGTTGGAGGTTCGCCGTCCCCGACGTCCACCCGCGCGTGCTCCATCCGACCCCGAGGATTGAGCAGGTGTCAAGAATGTAGTCCCGAACGGGCGGGGGCAACACCTGAACAGCGGCGACGATGGGGGCCAACATCGCGTCGTCGCCGTGATAGCTCAGGGCATCGGCCACGTTGGGCGCGGGCTGCTCGAAACGCCGGGCGGTGAACCACTCCCGGACCCGTTCGCGCGAGTGGGCGGTGGCGAGCAATTCGCTCGTTAGCCACCCGCAGCGAGCGAGCACGCGCGCGGAGACGCCGGGCAGGACGTCCCGCTTCTCGTCAAGGGAGAGGTTCACCGGCCGCTCTCCTGCGCCCGCCGCGCGGCCAGGCGTTCCTTCGCCTGCGGCGCGACGACCGCGGCGTCCTCGCTGGCGCGGATCCGGTCGCGGAGCGCCTTGATGCCGGCGGCGATCCGCCCCTTGATCACCTCGATCGCGCCCGGCTCCCCGCGGTCCAACTTTTCCGCCAGCTGGACGATCAGGCTGGTCGCGGCGTTCGGGCCGTAGTGATCCCGAACGTCGGCCTGCACGTCCTTCCAGGTGCCGCGCTCGGCCGGATCGGCAGGGCTGAACTTCTCCAGCCAGCCCTGCGCCTGCGCGTCCAGGCTGCGGAAGATGGCCCCGCCCGCGAGGGCGTTGAGGGTCACGTTGGCGTGTCGCCACAACCAGGCGCGCCGCTCCGGACCGCTCGGCGCGATCTTCAGTAGCTCGATGGCGAGCCCGACCAGGCGCCGCCTCGTCTCGGGCTTCAGCAGGTGCCAACCCGCCGGCGGGCGGTCGCGCGGGTCCAGCGCCTCGGCCTCGGCCACCTCGAGTTGCCGGCCCTCCCACGGGTCGGTCGCCTCAGGGACCTTCACCGGGCTGGCGATGATGGGGTGATGCTGCTTCCGGAGCTGCGCCTGGTGCGCCTCTTCCCGCTCGCGAAGAATCGCGGCAGCCTGCTCGCGCCGCAGCTCGCGATTCAACCACAACTCGTCGCCATCCGTGGCGAGCGGGCTCAATTCAATCTGCTCGGTTAGTTCGTTGGTCGGTCGCTTCGTCGTCTTCATCGTGTCCTCCTACTTCGCGCCGCGTCATGCGCGGCGGGTTACGCTTTGGCTACTTCTCCGTTCTCGTCTGGTCGAACCATCCGGGCGGCGTCGGCGGCAAGCGGTCGTCGCACAGCGCCGCGACAGGGAAGACGGGCCCGTGGTCGCGTTCCCACAACTGCGCGTTCACGCTCCACCGCGCCTCGAGATGGCGAACCTGTTGCTCCTGATCACGGTCCTGAATGGAGTGCAGCGCCAGCCGCCCACCGCATACCGGGCACCGGAGCCCGCGGCGCTTCCGCAGTAGCGGGAGGAGCGTTTGGTCGTAGTCCTTCAGGTGGACCCTGACTTCTCGGGCGGGACACTCCGGCACCCGGCAGTAGGCTTCGAGGTGGAGCAGGTAGTCGGCTTCGCGGCGCCGGGCGATCGCGGCCACCTCGGGATGTTCGCAACTCGTTCGCGGAGCCGTGCGAACGCCTAACTGCTTGCGTGTGCGGGGCTTACGTGCCACGTTCGCACGTTCGCAATGTTCGCAGTTCTCTACCTCTGTGGAGGGGGCCTGTCGGCCTCCCATGTCTACCACTTCTGCGAACCTGCTACTCATATGTATCTCTCTGTAGATTTCTTAGGAAAATGGTCCACTCTCGCGTTCGCAAGGCGGTTGCGAACGTTTGCGAACATTGCGAACATTTCAGGCCGCCCAGTACTTCCGGTCCTCCATGTAAACGTCGCCCCGCTCGGTCAACGTGCGGAGCACCTTGTCCAGCTCCACGCTGGTGCAGTGAGCCAACCGCAAGAGTTCGCCGCGCTTGATGCCGGAGCGACCCTGCACCATCCGGAGCACCTTCCGGAGCGCCTTCTCTGACTCGCTCTCCGCGAATTCCACCTGGAGTAGATGGCGGAGCACGGCGCGGATGTAGTCGACCAGGACGAGGGCTTCCTCGAGGCTGTCCGGTGTCACCCGCAGCCGGCCGGTGTTCGCCAGCTCAAGCAGCACGCTGATCTTGAGCGCCGTCACGCTCAGGCGCGTCAGGAAGGCGCTCAGAATCTCTCCCCGGTCGGAGCGGGCCGCTTCTCGCTCCACGTCTCGATACCAGGCGGTGTACGGGGTGCGGATGCCGGACAGGTCGGCGCGGCCCGTGATGCCGCTCACGTTGTGGAACTTCGTCACGAGCTTCGCCCGCAGAGCCGGGTCGGGGGGCTCGGGAATCGCATAGCTCTTCGCCTTCCGGTCGGCCATGACGAACAAGAATCGGTTCAGGAATCCCGATCGGAGGTCGGCGCCTCGGAGCTGGTCGGCGAGGTAGGACGTTGCCGCCGCGGCGAGGATCGTCAGGGTCGGTTGCTTGACCGTCGCCGTCTTCGACTGCAACTCCCGCCGGAAGGTGTCCGGGCTGTCGTACAGCGCCATCAGCAGCTCTTTCGAGCCGCCTTGGTAATCCCGCTGTGACCGCGCCAGATAGCCGGCAAACTCCGGCCAGAGCAGCAGCGCATTGCTGCTCTTCTCGAGGATGGCGATCAGCTTCTCGGGGGTGAAATCGTCCGGCAACAGCACGTCTGGGTTGACCGCCGAGGCGAACTTTCGGGCGATCGTGATCATCGTCGTCTTGTGGAAGAACGACGACGGCGCCAGGATGCAGCAGTACAGGTTCAGCGTCAGGTCGTGTGCGCCGAAGGGCGCCGTGACCTTCCGCCCCACGAGGGCGGCGAGGGTCGCGAGGCCGGTGAACGGTCGGAACACCGCGGGCGCATCGGTGGCCGAGTCGCAGTAGGCATCGAACATTCGAAGCAGGGTGCTCGCCGGCTGATATGCCAACTCGAGGCCGCGCTCCACGTCGGGCGCCAGGCGCCGGCGAGGCGCCGCGCTTCGGAGCAGGCGCTCGAGCACGGCAAGGCGCCGCTCGACAGGCTCGGCCACGAGCACGTCGTCGATCCCGCGCTTGCTCCCATCGGGCCCAGGCGCGAGGGACACCACGAGAGGCTCGGCGCCACGTTTACGCAGCTCCGCAGCGAGGGCCTGCTCGGCCCGGGCGACGTCGGGATTACGGGCTCCG
This sequence comes from Vicinamibacterales bacterium, assembly GCA_029974175.1. GTDB lineage: Bacteria > Acidobacteriota > Vicinamibacteria > Vicinamibacterales > Fen-181 > JARKSS01. The sequence goes on along the minus strand of JARKSS010000442.1, from coordinate 9,854 downwards.
TCAGAGTCGAAGCAGATGAAGACGCGCCGACCCTTCCAGGTGATCCAATCGAGGTCTTCGATCGGCCGCGAGTTGACGCGGACGGTTTCGGTCCCGCCGTGGTCCCGGCACGGCCGCTTTTCCTTGTCGCTCGTGCGCCAGTTCCAGATCCCGCCGACCCCGATCGCGAGATACCGTGTGCCGGCGACGGTGGCGATGGAGAGCGTCTTCTTTTCGCCCTCGCTGACGACGGCGGGGATTTCCACGTCGGCGAGCTGTCGCTCAGTGGCGAGCGGCAGGTACAGGTGATTCTTCGTTCCGGTCGGCTGGATGTACTTCCGGCCGTCCACGGCCACCTCGGGGCGGAGGCGGTGCATGAAGAGGGCGCGGGTCCGGGGGTCACGGTAGGGGAACGCAAGGCCAGCCAGGTTGGCGCCGTCGTACCTGTTCCCGGTGAAGCCGAGATCGCGGGCCGCCTGGCTCGTGACCACCTCAACTCCGGCGCGCTTGGCGACGTCGGCGGTGATCCCGCTGGCCTCGAGCTGAGGGTGAAGCGTCGCGATCACAGCTTGGCTCCACTCTCTTGAGCGAGAGGTCGTGATATGATTTCGGTAGCTCGCATCGCCCGTCTCCTCGCTATGCCGGCGGCCCCACCGCCGGCTTTTGCCTGTACGGGGTTAGCGGGACTCCACACCTTGCTGCTCGGCGAGCCGCCGGGCGATCCACGCCCGCAGCGCGTCAACGGGCACTCTGAGCGAGCTGCCGATGCGAATGCTCGGCAGCGTGCCCGCGCCGATCAATTCGTACGCCTTGGCCCGGCTGACGCCGATCGCCTCTGCGGCCTCTGCCACCCGGTACGCCAATTTCTCGGCCATCTCTAAGTCCTCCAAAGTCCGCTGCCGTCCGCCCGCGTTCCAATTGTTATGGACATTTTGTCTGGAGTTCGTTACCATGTCCATAGTGGAATGTGAGGGATAAATGGACACGAATCAACAACAGGACTCCAGGCGGAGGATCCGTGACGCGGTGTCATTGCTCCAGCGAGCGATCCGCTTCGCTGAAGAGGGCGGTAGTCCCTTTGACTTCCTCCGGGTACCCCTGTCGCCTCGTGACGGCGGCGTGTGGATCAGCGATCGGCACCGGCAGGCCAACCCGGAGCTGCGGCAACAGGTCGCAGTGTTTCTCCGTCGGTTGGTCGAGCGGCCGAGTCAAGGAGAGAAAGGTCTCGTCCGAGAGGAGGAAGTTTCCGTCCACCTCACGCTCGGCGTGCGGAAGGTTGGCAGCCGGGTGATGGTGACGCGAGCCGGCCGGCCTGGCGACCTGTTCTTCTATCGACTCGTGCGGCTACTCGAGCAGGTCGGAGTAGAACGACTCCGTGTGTGCCAGGCACCTGATCGGTCTCGACCCGGTGGCGTCTGCGGTCGGCTGTTCCTCAAGGTGACCCGCAAGAAGTACTGCTCGACACGCTGTCAGTCCCGCACGTACATGCGGGAACATCGAGGCGGTGACCGTGACCCGTACGCCGAAGCCTGGGATCGGGAGCATCCAAAGGAGAAGCACGATGGCCAAGAGAAGACGCGGGCACGGAGAAGGTAGCGTCACTCAGCGCGCCGATGGCCGATGGATGGCCCGGATCAGCCTCGGCGGCTACGGGAAGGCGCGGCGGGCTCGAGACGACGCGCGAGCAGTCCCCACGCTGGTATCCGTTCGTTCTCTGCGGCGTCAGGACGGGCCTCCGGCTGTCGGAGCTGGTTGCACTGGACTGGTCGGACCTGGACGAAGCGTCGTCAACGCTCGCCGTGTCCCGGGCGTGGGTACGGGGCGAACTGGGGACGCCGAAGAATCATCAACGGCGGCTTGTCGACGTGTCGCCGGAGCTACTACGCGCCTTGAAGGTCTACCGCCGGGCGCAGCGCGCGTTCGCGCTCAAGAAGGGGCGGTCGGCGCCCTCGATCATGTTCCCGGCTGTCGGCGGCGTCGAACGTCTCGATGCGAGCAACGTGCGCAAGCTGTTCACCCGGCTGTGCCAGGCGGCGAAGGTCCGGGTCCGCTCGCCGCACGACATGCGCGACACCTTCGCTTCGCAGCTCCTCTCAGCGAACGTGCCGCTGCTCTACGTCAGCCAGCAGCTCGGGCACAGCAGCGCCGCCGTGACGCTGAAGCACTACGCGAAGTGGCTACCCAAAGCGGACGCGCGGTACGTCCAGGTTCTCGATTGTGTGTCAACTGTGTGTCAAACGGGGCAGGAGGGCAGTGAAGCCAAGAGCGAAACGGCCTGATTTTCTGAGGATTTTGTTGGTGAGCCGCGTAGGAATCGAACCTACAACCCGCAGATTAAGAGTCTGCTGCTCTGCCAATTGAGCTAGCGGCCCACCCAAGGGGAGATCCCGCTCGTGAGCGATGAGCGGGTGTCGCCGGCCAACGCGCGGCGGCGACTACACAGTATACCAACGGCCCCAGCGGCGATCAATGCGACCGTGGCGGCACCGCCGGGGTGCTGAAGCCTGGCGGCCCGCCACCACTCGTTGCCCCGCGGTGCGCCTGCCGTCCCCCCTGCCCCTCACGCCCGCAGCCTGTCGCGGGCGTGCTCGGTGTGGCCCTCGAAGACCTGCGGGCGCTGAGGGGCGGTCGCTTCCGCCGCGCCGCGCACCTCGGCCAGGCGCGCCAGGGTGTACGCGGCAACTGCCATCACCCCGTCCCGCACCGCCACGTCGAAGTACTGCCCGGTGGTCACCAGGTTCAGCGCGATCGCCGCCAGCCACGCGCTCGCCACGTACGCCCCGAGGCGCGTCCAGCCCAGCAGGATCGCCAGCCCGACCGCGATTTCCACCACGCCGACGATCTGCATCAGCGTCGTCGCGCCGAACGGCAGGATCGCAAGCGCGAGCGGGCTGACATAGTCGGTCCAGTTCGCCAGCAGGTTGAAGTACTTGTCCAATCCGGCCAGGAACGCAGTCGCCCCGATCGCTGGCCGCAGGGCCCAATATGCCGTCTCGAGTTCGTGTCGCATCGGTTCTCACCTCCTGCCAGCACTGAGCCCGCGCCGCCGCACGCGTGGCAGAGCTGGCAGCGGCATCACCCGCGCCCGGCGGGGTCGCCGCGTGATTGCCGTGTCACCTCTCCCCGCCGGCGATCTCTAATGGGGGAGGAGGGCAGTATGGCAGTAGGCACGGCCGCTCAGGCGCTGACCGACGAGGAAGTGGTGGACCGCGTCCTCCACGGCGAAACCGCACTCTTCGAGATGCTCGTGCGGCGTCACAATACCCGGGTTTACCGCGTGGTGCGCGCCGTGCTCGGTGACGAGCGCGAGGTCGAGGACGCCATGCAGCAGGCCTACCTCGACGCCTACGCCCACCTGGGACAGTTCGCCGGCCGCGCGTGGTTCTCGACCTGGCTGACGAGGATTGCCGCCAACGAGGCCATTGGCCGCCTGAGGCGGCGGGGGACCCGCATGGAGACGAGCTTCCTCGGAGACGACGGGCGCGGCGACGAGGACGGGCGCTTCGCCTCGGACGGCCCGTCGCCTGAGCATCGCGCGTTCTCGTCGGAGCTGCGCGAGCTGCTCGAGGACGCCATCGACGCGCTCGCGCCGGGATACCGGGAGGTGTTCGTGCTGCGCGAGGTGGAGGGGCTCTCCACCGCCGAGGTGGCCGAGGCGCTCGATCTCAGCGAGGAGGCGGTGAAGACGCGCCTGCACCGGGCCCGTGCGCTGATGAAAGACGACCTCTTCTCGAGGACCGGCGCCGCCGCCGCCGATGCCTTCCAGTTCCATGCCTCGCGGTGCGACCGGGTGGTGGAGGGCGTGATGAAGGGGCTGGCGGCGTAGCCGCCCGGCGCACGGTGGCGGGGAAGCGCTTCGCTATACTGACGACATGCGGATCGCTCCGGCGCGGCAGGTTGCCGCGCTCCTCGTGTTCGCGGCCCTCTCCTGCTGCGCGCCAACGGCCGCCGCGCAGCCGCGCGCGCTCCAGCCGGGTGACCCGGCGCCGCCCTTCACCTTGATCGGCAGCGACGGCCGCACCTACAGCCTGGCCGACTTCCTCGGCGTCCGCCCGGTGGTGATCGCCTGGTTCCCCAAGCTGTTCGCCACGCTTTGAACACGCGACTGCGAGCCGCGCCGTGAGCGCGGCAGCGAGGTGCGCCCCTACGACGTCGCCTTCTTCGAGGCAAGCATCTACTCGCCGGAAACGAACCGGCAGCTGGCCGAGATGCTCGATCTGCCGCACCCGATCCTGGGCGACCCGGAGAAGAAGGTGGCGCGCGCGTACGGCGTCGTCACCGACGAGCGCCCCGTGCCGCGCCGCTGGACCTTCTACATCGGCACCGACGGGAGAATCCTGTACATCGACAAGCAGGTCACGGCCGACGGCCACGGGGAGGAGGTGCCTGCGCGGCTGAAGGAGCTGGGTATTGCGAGGCTCAGAGGGAAGGGGTGAGGGGACACGGGCGCGACGCCTGTGCCACCAGCAGGTTGCTGAAGAAAGGAAACCTGCAACGTAGAAGGAAGAATGGGATTCCCACGGGATGCCGTTGACGGGGCCGCCGACGTCCGCCTATCCTCCCTAGGTGATGCCCAACCCGGTGAACGTTCTCTGCATTGGGGCCGGCTACGTCGGCGGTCCGACCATGGCCGTCATCGCCGACCGCTGCCCGCACGCCCGGGTGACGGTCGTTGACATCAACGCCGACCGGATCGCCGCCTGGAACAGCGACACGCTGCCCATCTACGAGCCAGGCCTCGACGAGGTCGTCCGCCGCGTCCGCGGCCGCAACCTCTTCTTCTCCACCGACATCGCGTGCGGCATCCGCGACGCCGACATCATCTTCGTCTCGGTGAACACCCCCACCAAGAACTTCGGCGAAGGGTGCGGCCGCGCCGCCGACCTGCAGCACTGGGAGAAGACGGCGCGCCAGATCCTGGCCAACTCCACCGCCAACAAGATCGTCGTCGAGAAGTCCACGCTGCCGGTCAGGACGGCGCAGGCCATGGACCGGATCCTCAACAGCAACACCCGCGGCCTCCGCTTCGAGGTGGTGTCGAACCCCGAGTTCCTGGCCGAGGGCTCGGCAATCCGCGACCTCGAGAACCCCGATCGCGTGCTCATCGGTTCGCACGAGACCCCCGAGGGGCGCCGCGCGCGCCGCGCCGTCGCCGACCTCTACGCGAGCTGGGTGCCCCGGGAGCGAATCATCGAGTCGAACATCTGGAGCGCCGAGCTGTCGAAGCTGGCCGCGAATGCCTTCCTGGCGCAGCGCATCTCGTCGATCAACTCGATCTCGGCGCTGTGCGAGGTCACCGAGGCCGACGTGGACGAGGTGGCGTACGCGGTCGGCACCGACTCGCGCATCGGCCCCCGCTTCCTGAAGGCGAGCGTCGGCTTCGGCGGCTCCTGCTTCCACAAGGACATCCTCAACCTGGTCTACATCGCCGAGTCGTACGGCCTGCACGAGGTGGCGCGCTACTGGGAATCGGTCGTGCGGATGAACGACTGGCAGGAGGCCCGGTTCGTCCGCCGCATGCTCGCCAACATGTTCAACACGGTGGCGGGCAAGCGGATCGCCCTCTTCGGGTTCGCCTTCAAGGCCAACACGGGCGACACCCGCGAGTCGCCGGCAATCGTGGTCACCCGCCAGCTCCTGGCCGACCACGCGCACGTCGTCATCACCGACCCGAAGGCGCTCGACAACGCCCGGCACGACCTGGCCGGCGTGGACGGGCACGTCGAGTTCGAGGCCGACCCCTACAAGGCGGCCGAGGGGGCGCACGCGATTGCCGTGCTGACCGAGTGGGACGTCTACAAGGAACTCGACTACAAGCGGATCCTCGAGTCGATGGAGCGGCCCGCCTTCGTGTTCGACGGCCGCAACATCCTCGATCACCGCCGGCTGTTCGAGCTGGGCTTCAACGTGTTCCCCATCGGGAAGAGCCCGCTGAAGCAGCCGTAGAAGGAAGGCTCAGGGCTCAAGGCTCAGGGCTCGAGGGCCTGCCGCGCCGAAGCCGCGAGCGTTTGGCGAAGGCGGGCGCCCCCTATTCCTCTTCAATTCCCGCCCCCGGTTCAATCGAGCATGCAGCGCACCCTGCCACGATTGCTGGAGACGAGCGCCGAACGCTTCCCCGACAACGTTTTGCTCCTCGAGAAGCGCACCGAGCGCTACGCGGGAACGCCCTACCGCGAGGTGCGCGAGCGGGTGCACCGCTTCGGCGCCGGGCTGATGGACCTGGGGCTCGAGAAGGGCGACCGCGTGGCCCTCGTCTCCGAGGGACGCAACGACTGGGTCGTCGCCGAGCTGGGGATCCTCTACTGCGGGGCGGTGAACGTCCCGATCTCGGTCAAGATCGACGAGGCGTCGGCGCTCAAGTTCCGCCTCCTGCACTCCGGCTGCCGCATGGCGGTGGTCTCGCGCAGCCAGGTCGGGAAGATCCGCGCCATCAGGAACGACCTGCCCGACCTCCAGCTGACCATCGTCATCGACCAGGTCGATCCGCTCGAGCCGGGCGAGGTCTGGATGGGCGATGTCGTGGCGCGGGGCGAATGCGTGCTGTCCGCCAACCGCGCCGGCTTCGACGCGCGCTGGCAGGGGATTGCCGAGTCAGACCCCGCCAACATCTGCTACACCTCGGGGACGACGGCCGACCCGAAGGGGATCGTGCTGACCCACCGCAACTACACGGCCAACGTCGAGCAGGGGGTTGCCACCATCCACCCGCAGCCCGACTGGGTGCTGCTGAACGTCCTGCCCTGGGACCACGCCTTCGGCCACACCTGCGGCATCTACATGATGATGATGAGCGGCGCCGCGCTCGCCTCGGTGCAGTGGGGCCGGAGCGCGATGGAGGCCGCCAGGAACATCCCGGTCAACCTCCGCGAGACGCGCCCGACGATTTTCCTGAGCGTCCCCGCCATCGCGAAGAACTTCCGCAAGAACATCGAGAAGGCGGTCCGCGAGAAGGGGCCGCGCGCCGCGGCGCTGTTCGAGCGGGCGCTGAGGACGGCGTACGCCTACAACGCGGAAGGATGGAACCGGGGCACCGGCGCCAGGAAGCTGCGCAAGCCGCTCGTCCTGCTCTACGACCGGCTGCTGTTCCGGAAGATCCGCGAGAACTTCGGCGGCCGGCTGCGGTACTTCGTCGGCGGGGGTGCGCTGCTCGACATCGAGCTGCAGCGCTTCTTCTACGCCATCGGCATCCCCATGCTGCAGGGCTACGGCCTTACCGAGGCGGCACCGGTAATCTCGGCCAACACGCTCGAGCACCACAAGCTCGGGTCGTCGGGGCGCGTGCTGCCCGGCATCGAGGTCCGCATCTGCGACCCGGAGGGGCGCGACCTGCCGACCGGCGGGCGCGGCGAGATCGTCGTCCGCGGCGAGAACGTGATGGCCGGTTACTGGCGGAACGACAAGGCCACCGCCGAGACGATCCGCGACGGCTGGCTCTACACCGGCGACCTCGGGTACTTCGACGAGGACGGCTTCCTCTACGTCCTCGGGCGGGTGAAGAGCCTGCTCATCGCCGACGATGGGGAGAAGTACAGCCCGGAGCTGATCGAGGAAGCGCTCACCGGCGGGTCGCCGTACATCGAGCAGGTGATGCTCTACAACGACCAGTCGCCGTACACGACCGCGCTGCTGGTTCCCGCGCGCGATGCGCTGCGCGCCTGGCTGAAGGCGCAGGGGCTGTCGGCGGCAACGCCGGAGGGGCAGGAGGCGGCGCTTCGGCTGCTCGAGGCGGAGATCGCGAAATACCGGGACGGCGGCGAGCGGGCGGGGATGTTCCCCGGGCGCTGGCTGCCCTCGGCGGTGGCGGTGCTCGGCGAGGGGTTCACCGAGCAGAACCACATGCTCAACTCGACGCTCAAGATGGTGCGCGGGAAGATCGTGGAGTACTACCGCAGCCGCATCGACTACCTCTACACCCCGGAGGGGCGGTCGATCCTGAACGAGCAGAACCGCAGGATCATCAGCCGGCTGGAATAGCCGCCGACAGCTGGTGGCACAGGCGCGACGCCTGTGCCACTGCCTCCCGGGTCAGTACGCCACGCTTCGGCCGCCCCGTCCGTCCTCCCAGTGCGGCGCCCAGGCAAGGGCCACCAGCTGCACGACGATCCCCGTCTTCTTCGGCGCGATCTCCAGCGTCTCCAGCGGACCCGCGGTCATCATCGTCTCGATGGCGGCGGCCTGTTCGGCCAGCTCGGCCTCGAGTTCGGCAATCTGGCGCTGCAGCGCCTCCACGGTTTCGGCCGCCCGCTTGACGTCTTCGGCTTCCTTCATCGTCCGGCCGACGCCGCGGGCCGCGGTCGTGGCGCGGCCGAGCGTCGAGGTGGAGATCTTCTTGCGGCCCATCAGCGCGCCAAGCAGCGTGGCGCCGAACGAGATGGCCGTCTGCATCTTCTGCGTGCTGGCCTGGTTCTGCTCGCGCTCGCGCGCCTCCTGGGCCCGACGCAGGCGATCCTGCAGCTGCGTCAGCCGTTTCGCGTACCGCGCGCGTAGGTCGGCCACCGCCTCGTCGCGGCGCTCGCGCGCCGCCTGCTGGAGGCGGACGCGGAAGTCGCCCTCGGTTTCGCCGGGGTTCGAGACGAGAGACAGGGCCGCCGAACGCAGCAGGCCAAGCTTGCGCGACCCGTACACCCACGCGACGAACGCCTTCTGCCACGCGTCGTAGCTCTTCGGCTTCAGGGCGGGGGCGGGCAGCGGCCCGAACGAGGCGCCGGCGGCCGGCTCGGTCTCGAGGTCGCCGGCGGCGAACGGACACTCGACGGCCTGCGCCCAGTCAACGGCCACCGGGCCGTCGGCCACCCTCGTCATCGCCTGCAGCGGCTCGGTCACGTCAACCTTGCACTTCGAATCCACGAAGCGGACCTGTGCCGCGCCGAACAGCACCGGCTCGTAGACGAGGCGCGCGCCCTCGGGTGCGGAGCCGCGAACCGGGAGGAAGAACTGAGATACGGAGGGGGGGAGGACAGGGACAGACAGCGCCTGTCGTGCCGGGGGTGCAGGAGGTGCAGGAGGTGCAGAGGGTGCTGGTGCTGGAGGTGCAAAGGGTGCTGGTGCCGAGGGTGCGGTGTCGGGTGCCGGAGGTGCTGAGGGTGCGGCCGTCGGCTGGCGGCTTTCCGTGAGCTTGCGGATTTCCTGGCGGCCCAGCGGGCCACGGAGGTACGACATCGCCCAGCGTGTCTCGAAGACAATCGGCTCGTCCTCGTGGACGTTGTTCATCAGGAACACGCGGCTGCGAAGGCCGGCAAGCACCTGTTCCATCCGGCTGCGGTCGAACGACTGGCCGGCCTGTGCTGCGGCCCCCTCGAGCCCCTCGATCACGCGTGCCTTGTCGCGCTCGGTCTGCAGGCGGCCGAGGAACCAGGTGCCGGCGTTCGACAGCGCCTTGTAGTCGAGGTCCACCGGGTTCTGGGTGGCCAGCACCACGCCGAGGCCGAAGGCGCGCCCCTGCTTGAGGAGGGTCAGCAGCGGTGTTTTCGACGGAGGGTTCGCGACCGGCGGCAGGTAGCCGAAGATCTCGTCCATGTAGAGCAGCGCCCGCAGGCTGGTGGTCCCCCCCTGCGCCCGCATCCAGCCCACCACCTGGTTGAACAGCAGCGAGACGAAGAACATTCGCTCGGCATCGGACAGGTGCGCGATCGAGAGGATGGAGAGCCGCGGCTTTCCCTCGGGCGTGTAGAGCAGCCGCTGCACGTCGAGCGGCTCGCCCATGGTCCACGCCTCGAAGCCGGGCGCGGCCAGCAGGTTGTTCACCGCCATGGCCAGCTGGAAGCGGTCCTTGGCCGGGTAGAACGCCTCGAGGTCGAGCACGCCGACGCGGGCGACGGGCGGGTTCTGGATCCGCTGGATCAGGTCGGCCAGGCCGAGGTCCTCGCCGTTCTTCC
>JARKSS010000375.1 GCA_029974175.1 Vicinamibacterales bacterium | reverse complement strand
ACGTGGGTGCCCATGACGACCAGGTCGGTGTCGGCGGCGGCCGTGAGAATCGTGGCGACCGGTGGTCCCTCGCGGACGATCGCCGTGGCGGCCGCGAGGCCGTTGGTCCGCCCGAACGCGGCAAGGTAGGTTTCGGCCTGGGCGCGGGCGGCCTGCCGCTGACGTTCGAGGGAGGCGATCTGGTCGTGCGTGAAGTAGGCCGGTGCCTCCAGCGCCTCGGCGTGCAGGAGGCTCACCGAGGCGTGGAACCGGTCGGCGAGTGCCCCCGCGATGGCGGCCGCTCGCGCGGACGCCTCGCCGAAGTCCACCGGGACGAGGATCGAGGCGGGGGGACACTTCCACATGACGCTCACTTCCAGGCCGGCGCAGCGGCCGGCCGCAACGCCCCGCTCTCGGCGGCGCGCCGGTTCATCGAGTAGTACAGGATGGGCACGGTGGCCCGCGAGAGCAGCAGGGAGGCGATTTCGCCGGCCATCAGCGAGATCGCGAGCCCCTGGAAGATCGGGTCGAACAAGATGACGCCGGCGCCCACGACGACGGCAGCGGCCGTGAGGGCCATCGGGCGGAACCGCACGGCGCCGGCGTCCACCACCGCCTCCGCCAGCGGCATGCCGTCGCGCAGTCGCAGCTCGATGAAGTCCACGATGATGATCGAGTTGCGCACGACGATCCCGGCGCCGGCGATGAAGCCGATCATCGACGTGGCGGTGAAGAACGCGCCCATCATCGCGTGCGCCGGCAGGATGCCCACGAGCGAGAAGGGGATGGCGGCCATGATCCCGATCGGCGTCCGGAAGGACTGGAACCATCCCACGACGAGGATGTAGATGAGCAGCAGCACGGCCGCGAAAGCGAGGCCCAGGTCGCGGAACACCTCGTAGGTGATGTGCCACTCGCCGTCCCACTTCATCGCGTACTTGTTGCTGTCGTCGGGCTGCCGGGCGTTGTAGATCTCGAACCGGTAGCCCTCGGGCAGCTGCAGGCGCGACAGCACCTTGTTCATGGCCAGGATGGCGTAGACCGGGCTTTCCACCGCGCCGGCGACGTCGGCCAGGACGTAGGTCACGGGCCTCAGGTTCTTGTGGTAGATGCTGCGGGCCTCTTCCACCCGTGACACGCGGGTCAGCTCGCCGATCGCCACCGCGGATGGGCCGCCGATGCGGATGGCCTGCAGCGCGTCGGTTGACGAGCGCAGGGCGCGCGGCAGGCGCACCACGATCGGAACGTCCTCGCGCGCCCGGTCGTCGTGGAGCAGGCCGACCGTCAGCCCCGCCCCGGCCAGCCGCACCACCGACGCGATCGACGCGGCCGAGACTCCCGCGGCGGCCGCCTTCTCGTGGTCCACCTCGAGCCGGTCCAGGGGCTGCGGGTGCTCGACGTACCAGTCCACGTCAACGACACCGGCCGTCTCTTCGAAGGTCTTCTTCACCCGCGTGGCGATCTCCAGGCGCCTCGCCTCGTCCGGCCCGTACACCTCGGCCACCAGCGTCTGGAGCACGGGTGGGCCGGGCGGCACCTCGGCCACCTGCACGCGAGCGCCGTACTGCTTTGCGAACGGCTCGAGCGCGGTCCGCACGCGCTTGGCAATGTCGTGGCTTTGCGCCGACCGCTCGCCCTTGTGGACGAGGTTCACCTGCAGGTCGGCCTGGTGGGGCGCCCGCCGCGCGAAATAGTGGCGGACGAGGCCGTTGAAGTTGAACGGGGAAGCGGTGCCGACGTACGCCTGGACGTTCAGGACCTCGGGCTGCCTGAGCGTTTCGCGCGCCAGCGCCGAGGCGATCCGTGCCGTCTGTTCGAGCGGCGTTCCCTCGTCGGTGTTCACGATCACCTGGAACTCGCTCTTGTTGTCGAACGGCAGCATCTTCACCTTGACGAGGCCGAGCGGCACCAGCGCAATCGCCGCGAGCAGCAGGACGGCGACCGTGGCCAGGAAGGCCGCGCGGTACCGCGGCCGCTCGATGAGCCGGTTCATCACGCGGCGGTAGACGACGGTGAGGCGATCCTCGTTGCCGTGGGCGTGCCCGGACGGCGTCTTCATCAGCCGCGCGGCGGCCCAGGGCGTCACCACGAAGGCCACCAGGAGCGAGAACACCATCGCGGCCGTGGCCCCGACGGGGATCGGCCGCATGTAAGGGCCCATCAGTCCGCCGACCATCGCCATGGGGACGATCGCGGCGACGACGGTCAGCGTGGCCAGGATGGTCGGGTTGCCGACCTCGTCCACCGCCTTCACCGCGACGGAGGCCAGCCGGTTCCCCGAACCGGCGAGCCGGGCGTGGCGCACGATGTTCTCGACGACGACGATCGCGTCGTCCACCAGGATGCCGATCGAGAAGATCAGCGCGAACAGCGTGATGCGGTTCAGCGTGTAGCCGTAGAGGTAGAAAACGGCCAGCGTGAGGGCGAGGGTCACGGGGATCGCGATCAGCACCACCAGCGCCTCGCGGCGGCCGAGCGCGAGCCAGATCAGGATCGACACCGAGAAGACCGCCAGGAACATGTGCCAGAGCAGCTCGTTCGACTTGTGCTCGGCGGTCTCACCGTAGTTGCGCGTCACCGAGACGTGCACGTCGGCGGGGATCATCGTTCCCGACAGCCGCTCGATGGCCTGGTCGATCCGCCGCGTGATGTCGATGGCGTTCGTCCCTTTCCGCTTCGAGATCGCCAGCGTGACGGCGGGGTAGGCGCGGCCATCCCGTCCCTGGAACGTGACGTAGCTCGACGGCTCGGCGTCGCCGTCGCGCACCTCTGCAACGTCGCCGACGAAGATCGGCAGCCCTCCCCGCGCGCCGGCGACGACGCGCCGCACGGCGTCGGCGCTCGTCATCCAGGCCCCCGCCTGTACCAGGCGGCTCTGGTTGCCCTCGACCACGAAGGAGGCCGGCTGGCGCGCGTTGGCCGCCCGGAGCGCCTCGGCCACCACCGCCGGGTCGAGGCGGTACGACGCGAGCCGCGGCGGATCCACCTCGACGGTCACCTGGCGGGTCCGGCCGCCGATGATTTCCACGGCCGAGACGTCGGGGACTTCCTTGAGCGAGTCGTGCAGCTGGCCGGCGATCTGCCGGAGCTGGAAGTCGTCGTACCGCCCGCTCCACAGCGTGAGCGCCATGATCGGGACGTCATCGATCGACCGGGGCTTCACGATCGGCATCGAGGCGCCGGGCGGGATCAGGTCGAAGTTGGCGGCAAGCTTCTGGTTGAGCCGGACGAGGGCGGGTTCCTCCTCTTCGCCGACCTCGAAGCGGACGATGACCATCGAGAGGCCCGGACTCGAGGTGGAGTACACGTACTCGACTCCGGGAACCTCCCACAGGAGCTTCTCCATCGGGCGGGTGACGCGCTGTTCGACTTCCTGCGGCGAAGCGCCGGGCATCTGCACGAGCACGTCCACCATCGGGACGACAATCTGCGGCTCTTCCTCCCGTGGCAGCGCGACGATGGCCAGCAGGCCGAGTGCCAGCGAGGCGACCACCATCAGCGGCGTCAGCTTCGAGTTGATGAACGCCCCGGCGAGCCGGCCCGCGATACCGAGGTCCCGGATCACGACCGCGCCTCCCGGCCGCCATCGACCGGCCGGACCGGGTTCCCATCGACCAGCGTCGGCGGTGGGTTCACCACGACCGGCTCGCCGGGGTCGAGACCGGCCGCGATTTCCACCTGCCCTTCGATTGCCTGCCCCGCGTTCACCATCCTCAGGCGCGCGCGGTTGTCCGGGCCGACGACGAAGACGGCGTTGAGCTGACCGCGCCGGACGAGAGCCGCTTCGGGGACGACGAGCGCCTCGCGTGCCGGGCCAGGGAACCGGGCCCGGCCGAACATCCCCGACCGCAGCCGCCCGTCCTCGGGCAGTTCGATCTTCACCAGGTAGGCGTGCGAGCCGGGCGACGTCGCCCGGGACACCTCGGCGATGCGACCCGGCAGGATGCGGGCCGAGGGCAGGTCAAGGAACACCTCGACCGGCCTCCCGGCGTCGATCTGGCCGATCCGCGACTCGTCCACGCGCACCTCGAGACGGAAGCCGCGCGTGTCCTCGACGGTCACCAGCGGCACGCCGGGGGACGCCATGTTCCCCGGCTCGACCAGCTTCTCGGTGACCACGCCATCGAAGGGCGCCGCGATCGAGGCCCAGGACGCGGCGATGCGGGCGGCTCGCAGGCCGGCGCGTGCCGCCTCGGCGTCGGCCTCCGCCTGCGCGATGGCGGCCCTGGCGGCCAGGGCCTGGGCTTCGGCTGCCCGAAGCCCGCTCACTGCCTGGTCGAGTTCGTGGGCCGTTGCCGAGTTCTTTGCCCGCAGCTCGGCGATGCGCCGATGCGTGGCCTCTGCGAGCGCGAGGCCGGCCTCGGTGCCGCCTCGCGCCGTCGTGGCGGCCCGAACGGCCTCTTCGGCCGCTGCTGCGGCGGCGCGGGCCCGTGCCTCGTTGGCCTGGAGGTCGCGCCCGTCGAGCCGGATCAACACCTGGCCCGCGCGCACCCGGTCGCCCGGCTGCACGGTGACCTCGCGCACCTCGGCCACGATGCGGCTGACCAAGGTGGCCGTGGTGCGGGCGCGGATGGCGCCGCCGGTCTCGAACGGCGTGGACACCTCGCGCGGGGAGACGGCCTGCACGCGCACGCTGACCGGTTGGCCGGTCGCCTCGCGGGCCTCGCCGGTGTGACCGCCGCCGCACGCGGTGGCGGCCAGGGCCGTTCCAAGGAGGAGCGCGGTGGTGGTTTGCTTTGCAGTCATGACCTTCGCTTCATTTCGCCGGCTGCTGGCCGTTCGGGATCCGGCCAGTGGAGCGTTCGAGGGCCGCCCTGGCCACCATCAGGTCGACGATCGTCGAGATACGCAAGGTTTCTGCATCCAGCAGGGCGTTGGCCGCACGCAGCACGTCGGTGACGGGGGCGAGGCCAGCCTCGTAGCGATCGCGGATGATCCGCTGACTCTCGCGCGCCTGGAGCACGGCACTGCGGCCTACCTCCTCGCGCGCGAGCGCGGCCTCCAGCTGGGCGCGCGTCGTCCACGCCTCGAGGCGGAGCGCTGTCTCGGTGCTCTCGCGCTCGGCATTCGCACGGGCTGCGGCCGCGCCGGCCGCCTTCAGCCGCGCGAGGGTGCCGCCCCCCGCAAACAGGCTCCAGCGCAGCTGTCCGGCAACCATCCACGAGGAGGCGCGATCGGTGAACGTCGGGCCGTTGACCTCGTACAGGACCTGCACCGAGAACTGGGGAAGGAAGGCCGCACGCGCGGCGTTCCGGGCGTTTTCGGCGAGGGCGAGCTGGAGGGCCGCTTGCTTCACGGCCGGCCGGTCGTTCATCGCGGCCTGTTCGGCTTCCTCGCGTGAGGGGACGCCCGGCGACTCTGGCGCGGGCTCTGCCAGGGCCAGCTTGCGATCGAGCGGGGCCCCCATCAGCCGGTTCAAGTGCGCTGTGGCAATTTCCTCGCCGCTCGCCGCCTGGATCTCCCGTTCCCGCATCTGTGCCAGGTGCACCCTCAGCGAGAGGACGTCCGACTCGGCGGTCATGCCGACGTCGCGCGAGCGCTCGGCGCGCGCCAGGTCTTCACGGGCGGCGGCGACGGCCGCTTCGGCCGCGGCACGGCTGGCGGCGGCGCGCAGCACCTCGCCGTACGCGCGGGTGACCTCGAGCGCGAGGTCGGCCTCGGCCTCCCGCACCGAGAGGGCGGCCACCTGCCGCCCCAGGCTGGCGGAGCGGATCCCGGTGAGGCGGCCGGCGTCGAACAGCGGCTGATCGACGGTAATCGCGGCCCGGTGGTTGGTGAGTGCGTTGGGCCGGTTCAAGGCGTCGATGGCGAAGTTGGCCTCGGTGAACCGCTGCTGCGACAGGAGCGACCCGAAGACGTACACGGGGTTGTTGCCGCGCTGCCACGCTTCAACCAGGTCCACTCGCGGCAAGTACGCGGCCCTGGCCTCGGCGACGCGCGCCGCACCCTCGCGTTCCGCTGCCCGGGCGGCCCGCAGGCCGGGGTTGTTCTTCAGCGCGGCCGAGATGGCTTGGTCGAGCGTGAGGGGCTGCTGGGCGAAAGCCACCGTGGAGAGGACCACCAGGGCCAGCAAGGTCGGCGGGAACGTCAGTCGCGTTACCATAGGCTCTGCTAGGGGATT
This sequence comes from Vicinamibacterales bacterium, assembly GCA_029974175.1. Lineage (GTDB taxonomy): Bacteria > Acidobacteriota > Vicinamibacteria > Vicinamibacterales > Fen-181 > JARKSS01. The sequence goes on along the minus strand of JARKSS010000375.1, from coordinate 9,857 downwards.
CAGGAAGCCGTCGAGAGGTCACACTGTGACCGATTCAGCCGATCCGAATCATGTTCACCGGGAGCCGCGCGAGGCCGAGGCCCAGGACTACGCCGCGCTCGTGCGGGCGGTGCAGGCGGGCGACGAACGGGCGATGGAGGAACTGCTGATGCGGGCGCAGGAGGTCGCGTACCGTTTCAGCCTGCTGGTCTGCGGCCGTCCCGAGGAGGCTGACGACGCGATGCAGGAGGCGCTGCTGAAGACCTACCGGTACGCGGGACGAATCCGCGAGCCCGAGGCCTTCCGCGCGTGGCTGTACCGCACCGTGCGGAACGCGTGTCTCATCGGGCGCCGCAAGCGCGTGGACGAGCCGGCACACCTGCTGTCGCTGCACGAGAGCAATGGCGAGGACGGCTTCGGCCGCGGGATCGAGGTCGCCGACCCGGGGCGCGACCCCGAGGCGCAGGCGATGAACGTGTCGCTCAGGAGCCGGCTGTTCGGCGCCCTGCGCCAGCTCCCGCGCCCCTATCGCGCGGTGGTCTTCCTGCGCGAAGTCGAGGGGCTTTCCACGCGAGAGGTGGGGAAGGTGCTGGGGATTTCCGAGCCCAACGTCAAGACGCGGCTTCACCGGGCGCGCGTGATGCTGCGGGAACTGCTGGAACGGTCATGACGAGCCCTACCGCGTCGCTTGGACACTGCCACGACCTGCTCGAGAGAATCTCGCGCTACATCGACGGCGAGCTGCCGGCGGCAGACCGCCAGGAGATCGAACGCCACCTGCGCGACTGCCCCGAATGCGAGGAGGTGCTCCACAGCCTGGAGCACACCGTGGACCTGTGCCGCGAGGCAGGCCGTCCGGGCCTGCCCCCCGAGCTGCGCGCCCGCGCCGCCGCGCGCGTGCACCAGCTGCTGGCGCGGGCTGCGAAGCGGAAGAAGAGGTAGCGTGCGCCGAGGCCTCGTTGATCGACAGCCCGACGGCGGAGGTCCCACGCGTCCGATCCTGAAGTGGGCGGGGGGCAAGCGCCAACTCCTGCCGCAGATCCGCCCGTTCTACCCCGCGCGGTTTCGCACCTACTTCGAGCCCTTCGTCGGCAGCGGCGCGGTGTTCTTCGACCTGCACAACCGCGGGCATCTCGAGGGGCGCCACGCGGTGCTCGCCGACTGCAACCCCGACCTGATTGGGTGTCTGACGGCGATCCGCGATCAGCCGGAGGCCGTCATCGAGCACCTGTGCCGACTGGCCGAAGAACGAGCCTGCGACCCGCGCGGCCACTATTACGCGGTTCGCGACGGGCGGTTCAACCCGCTGCGGGAACGGCTGGCTCTTCAGGACGGGGAACTCCTGCCCGAGCGGTACACGCCCGCGCTGGCGGCGATGCTGATCTACCTGAACCGCACAGGCTACAACGGGTTGTTCCGCCTCAACGGCAGGGGCGCCTTCAACGTGCCGTTCGGCCGGTACGCGAACCCGACCATCTGTGACGCTCCCAACCTGCGTCGGGTGTCGAGGGCGTTGGCACGCTGCCACGCCGGGCTTCATCACCGGGATTTCGAGCGGGTCCTCGACGAGGCCCAAGCGGGCGACTTCGTCTATCTCGATCCTCCCTACGCGCCTCTCAGCCGGACGGCCGCTTTCACCACCTACACCCCGGGCGGGTTCGGCGAACACCACCAAGAGCGGCTGCAGCAGGTGGTCCTCGAGCTGGCCCGGCGCGGCTGCTGGGTTCTCCTGAGCAACTCGACGGCGCCAATCATCACGCGGCTCTACGACGGGAACGCGGAGGCGGCCCGCGCGGGGCTTCGGGCCTGCCGGGTGCCGGCCCGCCGGTCGATCAACTCCGACGCCGCCTCGCGGGGCCTCGTCGAGGAATACCTGATCACGAACATCAGCGAGCGCGCCCGAGAGCAGTAGCGGAACGGTTGGACTATCATCTGTCCCATGTACCCCGTCCTTTTCCGCATCGGTTCGATCGAGATCACCAGCTTCGGCGTGATGGTCGCCCTCGGGGCGCTGCTCGGGATCCTGCTGCTGCGGCGGGAGGCGCGGCGCTCGAACCTCGACATCGGCCGGGTCACCGACGCGGCTCTGGTGGGAGTGCTGGGTGGGTTGGCGGGTGCCAAGCTGCTTTACGTCCTGGAGCACTGGGCGGAGCCGCTGTCGGACACACTTCTGAGCCGCGGGGGCATGAGCTGGTTCGGCGGCATGACGGGGGGCATTGTCGCAGGACTGCTGGCCGTCAGGTGGCAGGGGCTGCCGCTGATGCGCACCCTCAGTGCCGCGGCGCCCTCGCTGGCGCTCGGGCAGGCGGTGGGCCGGATCGGCTGCCTGCTGGTTGGTGACGACTACGGGCGCCCGACCGACCTTCCCTGGGGGATGGCTTTTCCCGAAGGGCTGCCGCCGACCACCGACCGCGTCCACCCGACGCAAATCTACGAAGCCGTCGTCCTCTTCGCGCTGACGGTGCTGCTGGTCCGCCTCCGCAGCAAGGGCCTTCGCGACAGGGCCGTCTTCGCGTCGTACCTGATCGGGGCCGGGACGAGCCGGTTCCTGATCGAGATGGTGCGGGTGAACGTGCCGGTGCTCTTCGGTCTCACCACCGCGCACCTGTTCTCGATCGCGATCATCCTGGTGGGGATCGGGCTGATCGTGACGGGCAGGGAAGAAGTGGTCGCGGCGACGGCGGCGCCACCCGACAAACCCCGGAAGCGCCGGCGGTAACGGCTCAGGGCTCGAGCTGACGGCTCGGGCCCTTCCCCGGTCGCGTCGCGGCGGCCTTGCCTATTTCGTCGATCTGACCGGGGCGACCGGTGTCGCCTGCATCTTTTGGCGTGTCTGGTCGATCAGCTGCTGCACCCGGGCACGCTCGGGGTAATCGGGGTTGGTGGCCAGCAGCTTTTCCCAGCTTTGGACGGCGCGCGCCGCGTCCTGCTTGCCGTCCAGTCTCACGATTCCCTGGTTGAACAGCGTTTGAGGGTGGTTGGGGTCGATGGCGAGCGACTTCTCGTACTGGTCCAGCGCCTCGTCCGGGCGACCGGAGTAATAGAGCGCGGTGCCGAGGTCGGTGCTGACGTTCACGTTGGAAGCGTCGAGCGCCAGCGCCTGCCGGTATGGGGCGACGGCCTCGGCGTAGCGGCCGGCATCGTAGTAGAGGTTCCCCAGCTGGATGACTGCCTGGACGTTCTTCGGGTCGCGCGCCAGGATGTCGCGAAGCGTTTGCACGGCGCGTTCGTCAAGCAGACCGCCGCCGGGGGCGCCCGTGGAGGCCGGCGCCTGCTGCGGCGGGACCGGAGTGACGACCGGCGGGGCAGAGCGGTGGCCGAACACGACGTAGCCGACCGCGAGCCCGAGGACGAGGCAGGCAATCGAGATGACGGCCCAGGTGGTGGACGAGGTGGAGGAGCCTCTGGCAGTCATAGGTCCACGAAGTCGAAGTCCGCGATGTCCTCAGACAAGTCGGGGCGGCGCATCGTGCGTCGCCCCGACTTGTATCTAGTCTACCGGAAAGCCCAGGCCTCGAGCCCTGAGCCGTGAGCCCTGAGCCAGTCCCCTACGCCACCCTCCAGCTCCGCAGGATCCTCATGTAGTTCCCGCGTTCGAAGGCCGACGGGTCGGGGCTCGTGCGCAGGCTCATGCTGCCGCGGGCCTGCTCGAGCGACTCGTATTCGTGGGAGGCGAGCCACTCGCCCATCGCGCCGACAATGGCCTTCAGCTGCCCGGGGCCGTCCTGCAGCAGCCGCGAGACGACCTGGACGGCCGAGGCGCCTGCCATGACGGCCTTCAGCGCGTCGAGGCCGGTGTGGACGCCGCCCGAGGCGGCAAGCGAGGCCCGCACCTGGCCCGCCAGGATCGCCAGCCACCGGAGCCGCAGCAGCAGCTCGGAAGAGTCGGAGAGGTGGAGGCTGGGTGTTGCCTCGAGCGCCTCGACATCGATGTCGGGCTGGTAGAAGCGGTTGAACAGGACGAGCCCATCGGCGCCCGCCTCGTCGAGCGAGCGCGCCAGGTTCGGCAGCGACGAGTAGAAGGGCGACAGCTTGACGGCCACCGGGATCGTAACCGCCCGCTTGACGCCCCGCAGGATCTCGACCGTCCGCGCCTCGACGGCCGCACCGGTCTCGGCCGGGTCGGTGGCCACGAAGTAGACGTTCAGTTCGAGGGCGTCAGCGCCGGCCTGCTGCAGCTTGGCGGCGTAGGAGAGCCATCCCTCGCTGGTGACGCCGTTGAGCGAGGCGATGACGGGAACGGCCACCGCCTCCTTGATCCGGGCAATCTGGCGGCAGTACTCCTCCGAGCCGAAGACGAACTCGTCCGGCTTCGGGAAGTACGAGATGGCCTCGGCGAACGACTCGTCGTGCACCTCCATGTGGTGCACCATGCCGAGCTGCTCGCGGGTGATCTGCTCCTCGAACAGCGAGCGCAGGACGATGGCGGCGGCGCCGGCGTCCTCGAGCCGGCGCACCGTGTCGAGCGAATCCGCGAGCGGCGACGCGCCGGGCATCACCGGGTGCGGCAGTCGCAAACCGAGATAGGTCGTGGTGAGGTCCATCGCAGGCTCCTACTCTCCGGCCGGCTTGCTGCCGGGCACCGTCAGCTTCGCGAGCTGCTCGTAAACGCCGTAGCGGAAGGCCACTTCCTTCTGCGCCGCGGCGAGCAGGGTCTTGTAGCGCTCGGGGTCCTGCTGCTGCACGACCCGGAAGCGCGACTCGTTGGCCATGTAGGCCGCGATGTCCCCCTTCGGGGCCGGCGAGTCCATCGTCAGGGGGTTCTCGCCGCGCTCGAGCCGCCGCGGGTCGAACCGGTAGAGCGGCCAGTAGCCGGTGTCCACCGCCAGCTTCTGCTGGTCGAGGCCGGCCACCAGGTCGTAGCCGTGCGCGATGCAGTGGCTGTAGGCGATGACGATCGACGGGCCGTTGTAGGAGTCGGCCTCGAGGAACGCCCGGACCGTCTGGGCGTCCTTGGCGCCGAAGGCCACGTGCGCCACGTAGACGCTGCCGTAGGCCATCGCGATCATGCCGAGGTCCTTCTTGGGCCGCGACTTGCCGGCCATCGCGAACTTGGCGGAGGCGCCGATGGGGGTGGCCTTCGAGGCCTGGCCGCCGGTGTTCGAGTAGACCTCGGTGTCGAGCACGAGGATGTTGACGTCACGCCCCTGGGCGATGACGTGGTCGAGGCCGCCGTAACCGATGTCGTAGGCCCAGCCGTCCCCGCCGACGATCCAGACGCTCTTCTTCACCAGGGCGTCGGCGATCATGGCGAGCCAGCGCGCCTCGGCCGAGTCGAGGTCGGCCAGCTTCCGCTTGAGGGCCGCGACCCGCTCGCGCTGGGCGGCGATGCCGGCCTCGGTGGACTGGTCGGCGCCGAGCAGTCCCTCGACCAGGCCCTCGCCGATCTGCGGGGCGAGGGCGCAGAGCAGCTCCTGCGCCTGCTCCTGCTTCTTGTCGATGGCCAGGCGGAAGCCGAAGCCGAACTCCGCGTTGTCCTCGAACAGCGAGTTCGACCAGGCCGGCCCGCGGCCGTCGCGGTTCTTCGTGTACGGCGCCGTGGGCAGGTTCCCGCCGTAGATCGAGGAGCAGCCGGTGGCGTTGGCGACGAGCAGGCGGTCGCCGAACAGCTGCGTCATCAGCTTGATGTACGGCGTCTCGCCGCACGCCGCGCACGCCCCCGAGTACTCGAAGAGCGGCTGGAAGAACTGCGACCCCTTGACGTCGGTCTTCACGCGGCTGCGGTCCACCTCGGGCAGGTTGAGGAAGAACTCGTAGTTCTTCGCTTCCGCCTCGCGGAGGGGGCGCTGCGGCATCATGTCGATCGACTTGTGCTTCGGGTTCGCCTTGTCCTTGGCGGGGCACACCGCCACGCAGATGCCGCAGCCGGTGCAGTCTTCGGGCGCCACCTGGATGGTGTACTTCATCCCCTTGAACTCGCCTCCCTTGAAGTCGATCGACTTGAAGGTTTCGGGCGCGTCCTTGAGCAGGTCGGAGTCGTACACCTTGGCGCGGATGGCGGCGTGCGGGCAGACCATCGCGCACTTGTTGCACTGGATGCAGATCTTCGGGTCCCACACCGGGATGTCGAGCGCGATGTTCCGCTTCTCCCACTGCGCGGTGCCGGTCGGCCAGGTGCCGTCCACCGGGAAGGCGCTGACCGGCAGCTGGTCGCCGCGGTTGGCCATCATCGCCGCCGTCACGCGCTGCACGAACTCGGGGGCCTGCTCGCTGACGACCGGCGGCCGGCGGCGGCCGTTGGCCGTCACCGCGGCGGGCACCTCGACCCGGTGCAGGTGCTCGAGCGTCTGGTCAACGGCGGCGAAGTTCTTCCGGACGACCTCCTCGCCGCGCTTGCCGTACGTCTTCTTGATGGCCTTCTTGATCTGGGCGATCGCCTCCTCGCGGGGCAGCACGCCCGAGATCGCGAAGAAGCAGGTCTGCATGATCGTGTTGATGCGCGAGCCCATCCCGGTGGCCCTGGCCACCTCGTAGGCGTCGATCACGTAGAACTGCAGGTGCTTGTCGATGATCTGCTGCTGCACCTCGACCGGCAGGTCGGCCCACACCTGGTCGGGCGGCAGCGGGGCGTTCAGCAGGAACACCGCGCCGTCCTGCGCGTACTGCAGCACGTCGTACTTGTCGAGGAAGACGTACTGGTGGCACGCGAGGAAGTTCGCCTTCTTCACGAGGTAGGACGACCGGATCGGTCGCGGCCCGAAGCGCAGGTGCGAGATGGTGACCGCGCCCGACTTCTTCGAGTCGTACACGAAGTAGCCGTTCGCGAAGTTGTCGGTTTCCTCGCCGATGATCTTGATCGAGTTCTTGTTGGCGCCGACCGTGCCGTCGGCTCCCAGGCCGAAGAACACCGCCCGCACCACGTCGTCGGGCTCGATGTCGAAGTCGGGATCGACCGGGAGCGACAGGTGGGTGACGTCGTCCACGATGCCGACCGTGAACTGCCGCTTCGGGTTCTCGGCGGCCAGCTCGTCGAAGACGGCCTTCGCCTGCGCGGGGGTGTAGTCCTTCGAAGAGAGCCCGTAGCGCCCGCCGATCACCAGCGGCTCGATCGGCCGCGCGTCCCCGTTGGTCTGCGCCTGGCGCAGCGCGGTGACGACGTCGAGGTACAGCGGCTCGCCGAGGGCGCCGGGCTCCTTGGTGCGGTCGAGGACCGCGATCCGGCGCACGGTGGCCGGCAGCGCCGCCAGGAAGTGCTTGGCCGAGAACGGCCGGTAGAGGCGGACCTTGACCAGGCCGACCTTCTCGCCGCGCCCCACCATCCACTCCACGAGCTCGTGCGTCACCTCGGCGCCCGAGCCCATCATCACGATGACCCGCTCGGCCTCGGGGTGCCCGACGTAGTCGAAGAGGTGGTAGTGGCGCCCCACCAGCTTCCCGAACTCGTCCATCGTGTCCTGCACGATCTCGGGCGCCGCGAGGTAGACGGGGTTGCTGGCCTCGCGCGCCTGGAAGACGGCGTCGGGGTTCTGCGCCGTGCCCCGCATCACCGGGGCGTCGGGCGAGAGCGCCCGCCGGCGGTGCGCCTCGACCAGGTCGGACGTGATGAGCTGCCGGAGGTCGTCGTCGGTCAGCTGCTCGATCTTCGACACTTCGTGCGAGGTGCGGAAGCCGTCGAAGAAGTGCAGGAACGGCACGCGCGAGCGCAGCGTGGCGCGCTGGCCGATTGCCGCGAAGTCGTGGGCCTCCTGTACCGAGCCCGAGGCGAGTAGCGCGAAGCCCGTCTGGCGGCAGGCCATCACGTCGGAGTGGTCACCGAAGATCGACAGGGCGTGGGCGGCCACCGTGCGGGCCGACACGTGCATGCAGAAGGAGGTGAGCTCCCCGGCGATCTTGTACATGTTGGGGATCATCAGGAGCAACCCCTGCGACGCCGTGAAGGTCGTCGTCAGGGCGCCGGTCTGCAGCGCGCCGTGCACCGCGCCGGCCGCGCCGGCCTCCGACTGCATCTCGGTCACCTGCGGGATGGTGCCCCAGATGTTCTTCCTGCCCTTCGCCGACCACTCGTCCGCCCATTCGCCCATGTTCGACGAGGGGGTGATGGGGTAGATGGCGATGACCTCGTTCGTCCGGTGGGCGACCGAGGCGGCAGCCTCGTTTCCGTCGATCGTGATGCGAGGACGTGTCATATGAGTGCTTTCTCCGCTAGGCGACCCCGTGGGCCGGGACAATCGGGCCGAGGCGCGGGAATCGACCCGGCAGAGGACCACAGCAACCTTCGTGCTGCCGCCGCAGGCGACGAAATCCTTGACATTTCGCGTCCTCAGCGGTTGATTCCACAGATCGAGTGCCGGAAATCCGGCAGTCCCGGCTGGTCCGTGTTCACGGTGCAGTACGGGGGCGCGCAGCGGCCCGGCTGCGACGATCGTCTACAAGCTCGTGGTGAAGAAAGTAGATGACGAGGGCCCACCGTTGGGCGTGCCCTGTACTGCACAACCTACTAATATTAGATCGTTCCACGGCCCGGTGCGAACCTTTCCGCGCCGGGCGCGATTGCGGTCCCATTCGAAGCCAGAGGAGACGCCCGTGAATCGCCTGCTCGCACTCGCCCGCGCCGGTCAATCGGTCTGGATCGACTACATTCGCAGGGCCTTGCTCGACAGCGGCGATCTGGAACGGCTCGTCCGCGAAGACGGCGTCGCCGGGGTGACCAGCAACCCGACCATCTTCGAGAAGGCGATCGGCGGCAGCGCCGACTACGACGCGCAGATCCGCCGGGTGCTGGGGGACGAGCCCGGGATCGACCCGCAGGTGCTGTTCGAGCGCCTGGCCCTGGACGACATCCGGGCTGCGTGCGACGTGCTGCGGCCGGTCTTCGACCGGACGAACGGGGCCGACGGCTTCGTCAGCTTCGAGGTGCCCCCCTCGCTGGCCGACGACACGGCCGCCACCATCTCGCAGGCCCAGCGGCTCTGGCGGGCGATCGACCGGCCCAACGCGATGATCAAGGTGCCCGCGACGCCGGCCGGCATCCCGGCCATCGAGGAGCTGATCGCGGCGGGCGTGAACGTGAACGTGACGCTGATGTTCTCGCTCGACCACTACGAGCGCGTCGCCCAGGCCTACATCCGCGGCCTCAACCGCCGCCGCGATCCGGCGGGCGCCGCCTCGGTCGCGTCGTTCTTCGTCAGCCGCGTGGACACGGTCGTGGACAAGGCGCTCGAGGCGATCGGCACGCCCGAGGCGCTCGCGCTCCGCGGGCGCGCCGCGATTGCCAACAGCCGCCTCGTCTACCGGCGTTTCCGCGAGATCTTCGACGGCGAGCCGTTCGCCGCGCTGCGGGAAAAGGGAGCGCGCCCGCAGCGGCCGCTCTGGGCGAGCACGAGCACCAAGAACCCCGAGTACCGTGACGTCGTCTACGTGGAGGAACTCGTCGCGCCCGACACGGTGAATACCATCCCGCCGGCGACGCTCGACGCCTTCCGCGATCACGGCGAGGTGCGCGGGGCGACCGCCGCCGAGGCGCCCGAGGCGGCGCGGCAGGTGCTCGACGAGCTGGCCAGGCTGGGAATCGACCTCGACCCGATCGCCGAGCGTCTGCAGCGCGACGGAGTGGCCTCGTTCGCCAAGTCGTACGACGACCTGATTGCGGCGCTGCGCGCCAAGTCGCGTCAGCTCTTCGTGGACCGCGTCTGCCGGCAGGACCTGGCGCTCGGAGCCGCCAAGCCCGCCGTTGACGAGCGCCTTGCGGCCTGGGAGCGCGAAGGGTTGATGGGCCGCATCCGCGCGAAGGACCACACCGTCTGGTCGAGCACCCCGGTGCCCGAGCTGACGGATCGGCTCGGATGGCTGACGCTTCCACGTGAGATGGGGGCACACGCCGCCGAACTCGCTTCGCTGGCCGCCGAGATCCGGCGCGAGAAGATCGAGCAGGTTGTCCT